>BNZN01000006.1 GCA_026001145.1 Clostridia bacterium
ACACAATTTTAATTTGTATGCTTAAGGGCATCAGTGCCTTTGCTTTAACCTTTGCTATTCTTCTTGGTATTTCTGAAGTTCCAAAAAAGCAAAAAGATTACAAGCAACACAAAGAGAAATAACAGCAGCTTTGAGGTCTTTTTTGTTTTGTGCTTTCTTCTTATGTCTTCGAGCTCGTTTCCTTGCATATTGCTCTCCTTCGACTTTTCTTCATCTGTTTTTTCAAGCATTCCAAAATCCGTGTCAGGGCTGGGATAATGAGGTTTGTGCGGCGTTACAACATTAATAAATAACTCGGCTCAGATAAAGACCGCATGCCGGAACGGTTCGCCCGGCGTTATTTCTTTCTTTGCTTTCAATTAAATTCAAGATGTTGTCCGCTGTTTTACCTCGGCGCTCGAAACCAAGCAGTGTTCCAACCATAATTCGCACCATTTTATAAAGGAACCCGTTGCCAGCGGTTCTAAACTCTACCATATCATCTGATCTGCTCACGTCGAAGTAATAAATCTCACGCACAAAGCTTGTTTTTTCGTCATCTTTGGCACTCAAAGCCCGGAAATCATATTGCCCAACAAACGCTTTCGCTAGTTCATCCAATTTTTTGCAATCCAGTTTATATTTATAAAAATAAACAAGGCCGTCAAGTAATGGGTCGTAAATCTCGCAATTCAACAGTTTATACGTATATTCCTTGGCTTTGGCGTTATATCTTGCGTGGAAATCTGGTGGTTTTTCTCTGCAGCTTCGAACAACAATATCTCTTGGCAACCGTGAATTCAGCGCATGAACAAAATTTTTGCAAGGGATGTTGCTTGTGGTCTTGAACCCCACAAAATATTCGAGGGCATGTGCACCAGCATCGGTCCTCGAGCAACCTTTTATTTCAATTTTGTGAGCAACCAATTCCTCGATTTTGGTTTGCAGAACAAATTGCACGGAGGTTGCGTTTTTTTGAACCTGAAACCCGTGATAGTTTCTTCCGCAATATGATATCTTAAGCAATAGATTTCTCACCGGCAAATTCTCCACCTATCAACCCAGAATGCGACAATCGCATATGTTAACATAAGCATGAGTGCCACAAAATCAAACGCACCAAAACTAAGTACCCTGAACCTTGTTCTTTTGTCGCCCCCAACATAACATCTGCTTTCCATTGCATAAGCGAGATCCTCTGCTCTCTTGAAAGCAATGTAAAAAAGGGGAACGATAACAGGAATATAAGCCTTTAATCTTTCTTTGAATTTTGGAGAATTAAAAGGCGCTCCACGTGATTTCTGCGTAGCAATAATTTTGCCAATTTCCGTAAATAATGTGGGAATAAACCGAAGTGCAATAGAAAGTGTCATTGCAATTTCGTTCGGTGAGCCGCCAAACATCTTAACAGGTCTCATGAAATATTCCAATGCGTCAACCAAAGAGGCTGGCGAAGTTGTGAAGGTTAGCAATGCAGTCCCAGAGACAAGGCAAGAGACCCTGCAAAACATCAATAAAACGGAAACAAGACCTTCTTTTGTGATTTTCAGGAACCATATCTCAAAAATCACATCCCCAGGAATGAGAAAAACATTAATTATGGCGGTTATTGTGACTATTGGAATAATCACCTTTAAGTTTTTCCACAACACTTTAAGAGGTATTTTTGCGATTTTATAAACACCAAGAAGAATAGCAAAGGTTAAAGCAAAGGCACTGATGCCCTTAAGCATACAAATTAAAATTGTGTAAACGAACACAGCACCCAATTTGAGCCTGGGGTCTATTTTGTGAACCACTGAATTTGTTTGAATAAAATTCCCAAGAGTGACCCCTTGTAAAATAGAGTTTCACCTCTTTTTGTGTATTTGTCAATGATGTGAGACAAAAAATTGAAGATGTCGTTCCGTGTTGCTTGAACTACTTCAGATTTTTTATTTGCAAATCCAAAAGCCGTAACCCCAGACTCTGGCCAAAGCGTTTCAAGGAAGGGTCCGGGGAAGGAAAATCGCAATTCTCTCCCTGGTTTGTTTTTTGGAACTTTTTTGTCAAAACACAAAAAAGTTCGAGAAGGCGGATTTGCATCGAATTGCGGAATACTTGGAAAGCTCGTGAAAGAACTTTTAATTTTTTTGACAAATCTCTCATCAATTGTAACGCTACACTGAAAAACTGAAAAATAGAGTTTCACCTCGCTTTATTTTTTAAAGCCTAAATGTTTTTTAAGCCTAAGGAACTCTGCTTTTGCTTGTTCTAGGGTATAGACATTCTTCACATCATATCCCAATTCTTTGAGTTTCAAAAAGACCACGGAAATCCTGGGAATATCTAAGCCGATTTCTCTTAGCTCGTTCGCTCGTTCGAAAATTTCATTGATTTTACCTTCCATTTTTACTTTGGCTTTTTCTAAAACAACAACTCTATCCACGTGTTGCGTAACCTCTTCCATGCTATGCGAAACCAAAACGACAGTAGTTTTTTCTTTTTTGTGATGATCATGAATCTGTTGCAAAATGTTTTTTTTGCCAATTGAATCGAGCCCTGATGTCGGTTCGTCCAGCACCAAAACCCGAGGTCTCATTGCAATCACGCTGGCAATTGCAATACGCCGTTTTTGGCCGCCAGAAAGGTCAAATGGTGAAGTTTCAAGCATATCTTCGGGCAACCCTACAAAATCCATTGCCTCGGTTACGCGTTTTTTTATTTCATTCGAATCTAATTTCATATTTTGGGGACCGAATGCGATTTCTTTGAAAACGGTTTGTTCAAAAATTTGATCTTCCGGATATTGAAAGACAATACCAACATTAAGATTAATATCTAATCCTCGGGTTGAAACATTTTGGCCATCAATCAAAACCCTGCCTGTTGTTGGCTTTAACAGACCGTTCATGTGTTGAATCAAGGTCGATTTTCCGGAACCCGTGTGCCCAATAATTCCAACAAACTCACCATCTTCAAATCTTAAATTAATGTCATCAAGTGCCACTCGCTGGTTTGGCATCCCTTGATTATATACATGTGTTACATTTTCGAATGTTATCATCGTCATGGGTCCTTCAATATTTTAGTAAGCTCCGCTGCACATTCATCTTCATCAACAATCCCAAGTGGCAGATTTTCGCCAAGCAGATTTAATTCATCGCAAAATTCGGTGATTTGCGGTGCAGAAAGTCCCATGTTTTCTAGCAGTTCCAACTTTTCAAAAATCCGCCTTGGGTTGTCATCCAGCTCCACTTTACCTTCATTTATCACAATAATTCTTCCAGCAAGAGCAGCCTCTTCCATGAAATGTGTTATAAGCACAATCGTAATGCCAAGTTCTGAGTTTAATTTTTTCAAGATATTCATAACATCTTTTCGACTTTGAGGATCCAACATTGCCGTTGATTCATCAAGAACAATGAACCTTGGATTTATTACAAGCACGCCTGCAATTGCTACCAGTTGCTTTTGGCCCCCCGAAAGTTCCGCGGTTGATGCGTCTTTATATTCCAAAATGTTCAGTTGTGAAAGTGTTTCTTTCACTCGTGCCCTCATTTCTTGCTGCGGGACCCCAATATTTTCGAGTGCAAACGCCACATCCTCTTCAACAACCGTAAAAACAAACTGATTATCTGGGTTCTGAAAAACCATGCCAACATTTTTTTTGACGAAAATGCTATTTTCTTCGCATTTTGTATTTGCGCCGAAGACCAAAACATCACCGGAAGTTGGAACCAATAACCCATTCAAGTGTTTTGCCAACGTGGACTTCCCGGACCCATTCGCGCCAATGATAGTGACAAACTCCCCACAATCAATCTTCAAATTTATGTTGTTCAAGATCAATTTTACGTTTTCAGTTACAGTTTCATAAGAAAAGCACACATCTTTAAGCTCTATCATATTTTGCTTCTTTCTGCACTTCTAACACACATCCCAGTGAGTCCACACGGCAAAACAAGCCCCGTGGATTTCACTTTAAGTCCGATCTCTTCCACATCGACTTTGCATTCAAACTTCGATCCAATTGTTGACTGGAGCAGATATCTGGCAACACCAATTCCGAAGCCAGTGGTATATAAATTAAAGATCAGCATCAAAAAATTTTCACTCAGTAACTCTTTGAGCAGTTCCAAAAGGGGGTAGATATCCTCTTCCAAGTGCCAGAATTCATTGCCAGTACTTTTCCCGTAAGACGGTGGATCCAACATTATTATATCATATTTACTGCCGCGTTTGAGTTCACGCCTCACAAACTTGGTGCAATCATCAACAATCCACCGAATTAGAAGATGCTCAATTCCAGAAAGTTTTGCGTTTTCTTTCCCCCAGTTTACCATCCCTTTTGCTGCATCAACGTGACAAACTTTTGCACCGGCTTTTGCAGCAACCAAGCTTGCTGCTCCAGTATATCCAAAGAGATTGAGTAAATTAACCGGCCTTCCTGCCGTTTTTATCACTTTGTCAATTCGTTCCCAATTGACTTCCTGTTCGGGGAAAAGACCCATGTGCTTGAAGTTCATAGGCTTTGTTATAAACTTGAGAGTTTGATATTTTACAATCTGAGAAAGATTTTTGTTGCTTTGAACTTGCCAGGCTCCTCCTCCAGTTTGAGACTTGATGTATCTGGCATCCACATTGTTCCAAAGGTTGCGATCTTTTGGGGTTTGCCAAATCACTTGTGGGTCTGGGCGAATCAAAATGGCATTTCCCCATCTTTCCAAACGTTCACCACTTGAAGCATCAAGCAATTCGTATCCTTTAATTTTACTTCCCGTTCTGTTTTTCAATTCGCTTTTCATTTCACGCAAGCCCTTCAACAGTTTGCTTTTTGTGTTATTTGACTTTGTGTGCTAAAATATAGTTATCAAAAGGGCAGGTCGCTTTTCGACGGCGGCCTAGTCGCGTTCGTGAACTTAAGCCGCTTTCCCAGTTTTAATCACTGGGTTTGCGGCTTATTTTTTTATGTGCAAATATATCTCAAGTAAAATCACAATTAATTTTAAAATTAAGAATTATTATTCTCACACTATCAACCTCCCTTCGCAAGGAAGTTGACTAAGCCACTCTAAGCGAAACCTGCCCCAGAAGGTATTATATCATACTTCTGGAGTTTTTGTATTTTAGGATTTAATTTCTAATTTTTGCTAACCAAGCCTGTCAACAGTCTTTGCCAAAGATTCCGCAAGCCTTTCGATTTGTTTTTGGTTGCGGCCTTCCACCACGATTCTGATTACTGGTTCTGTTCCTGATGCTCTCACAAGAACCCTACCTTCGTTTTTAAGTTCGTTTTCGCAGTTTTTTATCTCATCTTTTAAAGCTTTTTCTTCAATGACTGCCTTGTTATTTTTTGCTTTAACATTTTTCCAAACCTGCGGGAATCTTTTGAATTCGTTCCCCAGTTTGTTGAAATCGAGCCCAAGCTCCGAAATCGCTTTAAGCAGTAAGCATGCTGTTAACTGACCATCACCAGCTTTTGAATGATCCAGACAAATCACATGTCCTGAGTTCTCTCCTCCAAGATTAGCGCCAACTCTTTTCATTTCTTCAAAAACATATTTTTCCCCAACATCGGTTGTTGTCACTTCAATTCCTAAATCCGCCATTGTTTTAAGAAACCCCATGTTGCTGAGTTTTGTGGCAACAACTTTTGAACCTGCAAGCTTCTTATTTTGCATCATAAACTTTGCCAAAATCATCAGTATGTTGTCACCATCAATAAGTTCACCAGATGAATTAACAGCCAAGCACCTATCTGCATCTCCGTCAAAGGCAAAGCCAATGTCACAGCTTTCTTTTTTAACAAGCTCGATTAAACTTTGCATATCAGTTGACCCACAGCGCTTGTTGATGTTAATGCCATCTGGTTTTTGATGAATAATTTCCAAATTTTCAAATTCACCAAAGATCAGATTTGCCGTTGCGCTTGCGCTTCCATTTGCGCAATCAATTGCGATTTTGGGTTTAATTTGCAAGGGGTTTAGCAAACTCCTTAAACTTTCGGCATATTTCGTTTTCGTCAGATTGTCATGACGAATGATGCCAATGTCAATGCTACTAGCATTCTTTAGTTCACACTTTTCGAGCAGTTCTTCAACTTCTTGCTCTTGCCACTCTTCAAGTTTCATTCCATCGCTTCCAAATACCTTTATCCCATTATATTCAAACGGATTATGAGATGCTGTAATCATAATTCCGCCTGCAAGATTTTCATCCAGAATTGCGAATGAAACGAGTGGGGTAGGGACCACTCCAAGCAAATTGACGTTCATTCCAGCAGCACATATCCCTGCAGCAATCGCAGCTTTGAGCATCCCCGAAGAAATTCGCGTATCTTTTCCAATTGCAATGATTTCTGATTTTTGTTTGCTTAAAAAATAACTTCCCACAACGTTGCCGAGCTTGAAGGCAAAGTCTGCCGTTAAGTCTGCTCCAACAACTCCTCTAACTCCATCTGTTCCAAAGAATTTACCCAATGGGGTCCACCCACTTTCTACTTTCCACCGTCACAATCCAGGTTTTTTGATCATCAGGTGTTCATAACAAAGATCCGTTACACACCTGCCCCTTGGAGTCCTTGTTAAAAAACCAATCTGCATAAGATATGGCTCATAGACATCCTCAAGAGTAACCGTTTCTTCTCCAACCGCTGCAGACAGAGTTTCAATACCTACCGGCCCGCCATTATAATTTTTGATTATTGTAAGCAACATCTTGTGATCAATGAGATCTAAGCCTAGGTGGTCAATATCCAACTTTTGGAGCGCAAGGTCTGCTGTTTCTTTTGTGATTGTTCCCCTGTGATAAAACTCAGTGAAGTCTCTGATTCTCTTCAGCAAACGGTTGGCGATACGTGGCGTCCCTCTGCTTCTGATGGCTATTTCACGAGCGCCATCGTCATCGCAATCAATCTTCAAAATGCGGCTGCTGCGCTTGACAATTTCAACGAGACTTTCCGGATCATAAAGATCTAACCGAAGCACTACTCCAAACCTATCTCTGAGTGGTGGGGAAAGCTGCCCAGCTCTTGTTGTTGCTCCAATCAATGTGAACTTTGGCAAATCCAAACGTATCGATCTTGCGGAAGGCCCCTTGCCTATGATGATATCTAGCCCAAAATCTTCCATGGCCGGATAAAGAATCTCTTCAATGTTGCGTGACATTCTGTGTACTTCATCGATGAAAAGAACATCGTTTTCTCCAAGGTTTGTGAGTAAAGAGGCGAGATCACCGGGACGTTCAATTGCAGGCCCGGACGTGATTCTGAGATTAACTCCCAACTCGGTTGCCGTCACTCCTGCCAGCGTTGTTTTGCCAACTCCAGGTGGTCCATAAAAAAGGCAATGATCAAGGTTTTCGCCTCGATTTTTGGCGGCGCCAATGAAGATTCTTAAGTTCTCTTTGACCTTTTCTTGCCCTATATATTCACTCAAAGTTTTTGGTCTGAGTGAGAGTTCAACTTCAGCATCTTCAGAGGAATATTCGGGTTTTATAATTCTATTTTCTAAGTTTATTTTGTCGTCTTCTTTTTTACTCACAAATATTCCTCCCTACTTTTCCAAGCGTTCCGGAGTTTTCAGCAAATTAGGTCTTGTTTTTATTTGCTTTTCAAGCACTCCGGAACCCAAAGGAAACAAATTTTTCGGGATTGGATTACGTCGCTTTTGGATTTGTAAATACTAAATCAGACTGTCATAATGCAGCACCTGCTGTTCTTGGGAACATCAAAACATCTCGTATGTTTGTCATACCTGTTAAATACATAACAAGCCGTTCGAATCCAAGGCCAAACCCCGCATGCTTTGTTCCTCCAAATCTTCGAAGGTCAAGATACCAACGGTAATCTGCTTCGTTCAAATTGCAATCTTTAAGCCGTTTGATAAGGAGATCAAGCCGTTCTTCACGCTGGCTGCCACCAATAATTTCTCCTATCCCCGGCGTTAAAAGATCCATTGCCGCAACAGTTTTTTCATCATCGTTTTGTCGCATATAAAACGATTTGATTTCTTTGGGGTAGTTTATGATGAACAACGGTTTTTTGAACAGCTGTTCAGTCAAATATCTTTCGTGCTCGGTTTGCAGATCACATCCCCAGCTTACGGGGAAATCAAAAGTTTTCGGACTTTTTTCAAGCAAATCAATGGCCTCGGTATAGGTGATTACCCCTACTTCAGAATTCAAAACAAACGTGAGGCGATTCAACAACTCATTATCAACAAATTCATTAAGGAACTGCATTTCCTGCTCGCAGTTCTCAAGCACATATTTAATAACATACTTCAACATGTTTTCCGCCAATGCCATGTCATCTTCGAGGTCTGCAAACGCAATTTCAGGCTCAATCATCCAAAATTCCGCGGCATGGCGTGTGGTATTCGAATTTTCTGCGCGGAATGTTGGCCCAAAGGTATATATCTTTCCAAATGCCATTGCCATGCATTCGCCTTCAAGTTGCCCAGAAACGGTGAGGTTAGCTGGTTCGCCGAAAAAATCTGCCAGATAAGAAACCTTGCCCTCTTCATCAAGCGGCAAATTGTCGAGATCAAGCGAAGTAACATGAAACATTTCGCCGGCGCCTTCGCAATCACTCCCTGTTATAATCGGCGTATGACTATATACAAAGCCATTTTCATTGAAAAACTTATGAATAGCATACGCTGCAACTGATCTCACCCGAAACACCGAACCAAAAGTGTTGCTTCTGGCTCTGAAATGGGGCATAGTTCGCAAAAATTCAAACGAATGCTGTTTTTTTTGCAGGGGGTAATCCGGGGACGAGTGTCCTTCAACCTGAACAGTATCTGCCTTTAGTTCAAAGGGCTGCTTGGCAGTGGGCGTTTCTTCTAATATTCCGGTTACAACAAGCGATGCTCCCACGTTTTCTTTGAGAATATCATCGAAATTGGTTATCTTCTCGGTTTCAATAACCACCTGCAGATTCTTAAGTTGCGAGCCGTCATTGAGTTCAAGAAACCCAAGTTTTTTGCTTGCTCTTGTTGTTTTAATCCAGCCGCAAACCGTAATCTTTTTCCCCAAATGCTTTGAGGGATTGCCGAATATTTCTCTTATTTCGGTTCTTTTCATTCTGACTTTCCCCCTTCTTCAAGCAACTTTAATACGATGTCTTTAAGCAAAACTGGATTCCCTTTGCCTTTAAGGCGTTTCATACACTCACCGACGGCAAATCCCAAAACATTAGTTTTGCCCTTTTCAAAAAGCTCTGAAATTTGCGGATTTTCTGCAAGTGTCGCTTTTGCAACATCTTCCAAAAGTTTTAGGTCGCTCGTTTGAAAGAGTCCTTTTTGTTTGGCCACAAGCTCTGGTTCGATATCTTGTTCCATTAATTCTTCAACTATAGTTTTCCCCGCAGTATTCGAAATGCTGTTGTCTTCAATCATCTCAAGCATTTTTTTAAGATTTTGGGCTGTTAATTTTGAGCTCGCAAGGGCAGAGTTTTGTTTGTTTAAAATCCGAGAGACATCGCCTAAAATCCAGTTGGCAATTTTTTTTGGTTTAACATTTGAAATTTTTGCTGTCTCTTCGAAGAAATTGCCTTTTTCATGTTCTTCCATCAGCAGGTAGGCATCTGCATACGGAAGTTCATATTCACTCATAAACCGAGAAATTTTGGCATTTGGCAACTCACCAATAGAGGATCTTATCTTTTCGATTTCTTCGTTTGTAATCTCTATTGCCGGCAGATCGGGTTCAACAAAATACCGATATTCAACAACCTCATCTTTTCTTCGTGCTACAATGTTTGCATTCGTCTCGTCGCTATATTTAAGTGTCACCTGTTCAACTTTTCCACCTGATTCAAGAATCTCTTTTTGCCGTTTGATCTCACATTCAACTGCTCTTGCCGCGCTGTTAATGCTCCCCACGTTTTTGATCTCGCATCTTGTTCCTAATTTAAGCGCTCCCTTGGGTTTCAAAGAAATGTTAACGTCCGCTCTCATGGAGCCTTCTTGCATTTTGCAATCACTAACCCCCAAACAAAGCATGGTGTTTTTGATTGTTTCAAGATATGTTTTAACCTCGATTGCATCACACAAATCGGGTTTTGAAACAATCTCAATGAGCGGAACACCAGACCGATTAAAATCAACATATGTCTTGCCGTCTACATCACTGTAGATGGTTTTTCCGGAGTCTTCTTCGATGTGTATTTGAACTAAATTGACTTTTTTCGATTTGGTTCCGTTTCCCAGCAGGATCTCAATAAAACCGCTAACGCACAGAGGCCGTTCGTTTTGTGAAATCTGGTAAGATTTAGGAAGATCAGGGTAAAAATAATTCTTTCGGTCGAGTTTGGTGGTTGTGTTTATCTGGCAGTTGCATGCAAGCCCAGCTTTTATTGCATATTCGATCGCTTTTTTGTTGATATTTGGCAAAGTTCCGGGCATTCCTAAACAAATCTCACAACAATGCGAGTTGGCAACACCACCAAATTCATTTTTGCAGCTGCAATACATCTTAGATTCGGTCTTAAGCTCAACATGCACTTCAAGGCCAATCACAACATCAAACTCCATCATTTTTCCCTCTCTCAACTTAATCTCAGCTTTATTTACTTATCTTTTCTGGATTTTAAAATATCCAAGTATCGCTCAAGCTCTTCCTCTTCGTATTTGCTTATTAACTCACAAAGCTTTGCGGATGAACGGTTGCCTTCGGGGGAAAAATAAGCATCAAAGCATTCGTAATATTCTTTTCTGTCTGCATATTTGATATTGACTGGTAGCAATCCCGCTTTGATGAGTTCAAAATTCATAATAAGCCGCCCGGTACGGCCGTTGCCATCAATAAAAGGATGTATATCTTCAAAGCGCAGATGGAATTCTGCGATAGCTTCTATGATAGACTTTGGGCAATCTTTCTTCATTTGTTCGTATTCAGCGAGCAGTTGTTCAACAAGATCCGGTACCATGTAAGGTTGCGGCGGCGTATGTGCTGAACCAGAAATCTGAATTGGCACATCGCGATATATACCTTTGTGCGTAGCATCATTCATAAGCACGAGTGAATGTATTTGTTTGATAGTCTGTTCCGCAAGAGAGGCGCTGGCATTTGCAAGAGATATGACAAACTCGAAAGCATCGCGGTGCCCAATAGCCTCTAAGTGATCTTTAAGCGGCTTCTCCCCAATGGTAATGCCTTCTTTAAGAATCAAAGCGGTTTCGCGCAGCGTAAGCGAATTCCCCTCAATAGCATTCGAGTTATACGTATCATCAATGATGAACTCCTCTTGAATACGTTTTAGTTCTGTGGGACTAAGCGGGCGCATGGCTTTGAGTTCTTTTTGAAGTTCTTCTATTTTGGTGTAAGCCATAAAAACGCTCCCGTAAGCCCTTTTTTGTGAAATCTAAACTCAAATTATCAAGGCAAATTTAACAGTTATGTTTCCCTTTTTGTTAGAAAATGTTATGTCAACATCACCGACTTCAGTTAAGTTATCAACATGAATTCCACCACATGGAATTTTGTGCCCCATGCACTCCCACCATCTGAAATCCATGCCCTTTTCCGCGTATGTTTTGACTTCTGCGCCAGCCTTCAAATGTTTTTGAAACTCTTCATTTACTTTCCCCAGCTTTGCGAAGTCAAACGATTCGGCCGAATATTTATTGAATGCGAAGCCATCTTCAATCGACGAAACTTTTGGAAAAGCTATCTCTTCCCCTATGACTTCTTCCATTACGCAGTGATGTGCATGAACCACCGTGTGAAGCTTCATCTGAGCATATCGGAATGGCCAATCCAAAAAACACTCGACCTTCACGGAATCAAGTTCTTCCAGAAGCTTTTCGTCAACGATCGAAATGGCACCGCCCAGTTGCGAATCTTTGATTGTGTTCACAACATTGCAGGTCTCTTTTTTGTTCAAAACAACCTTGCCTCTGTCGCCTTTTTGTCCGCCACCCTGCGGGTAAAAGATATTCTCCTCGAATTTTAAATAAGCAACATCTTCATCTCCGATGGTAACGCGAGCTGTTGTTTCAATTTCTTTTGCGTATTTGTCTTCATAATAAAGCTCTTCCACCAGCACCAACCCTTTCTCCCGTTTTGCCTGTTCTGTAGCGTTACAATTGATGTGAAACTTTCCGAACAATTTTAAAATCTCATAGCAAACAACCTTGGACTCTGGGAAAAAGCGATGTGCTACGAACCCCGGAGTGCTCGGAAAGCACGTGAAAAAGCGAGTTTAGCGAACCTCTCTCCATGTTGCTTTTTTATTCACTTGCAGTTGTTTTCATAAAATTCACCAACTTCAAAAAGAAAGTGCTCTGAATATTTAGGTCCGATTAGCTGCGCCCCAATCGGAAGTTTGCCCACCAACCCGCACGGGATAGAAATCGCCGGCACCGAAGCGAGATTCGCTCCCACCGTGCATAAATCGGTGGCATACATCTCAATTGGGTCAACTGATTCACCCAGCTTAAACGCTGGGGTTGCACTCGTTGGAGAAAGAAGCACATCACACTCTTCAAAGGCTTTTGCATAAGCTTCTGCAAGTTTCTGTTTAAAGAAAAACGCTTTCTGCCGATAGGCGCCGCCGAACTGCGCGCTGGAAAGAAACGTCCCTAATATGATTCTTCTTTTGACTTCTGCACCGAACCCTTCTTCGCGCGTTTTGCAATACATCTCCTCTGTATCTTCGAAATCTTTGGCTTTGTATCCGTACCTGATTCCGTCGTGTCGCCCCAGGTTAGAAGCTGCCTCAATTGTCATCACAATGTGATAAAGCGGGACCAGATATTCCATGTATGGAATCGAAACGGTTTTGATTGCCGCTCCGTGTGATTCCAAGCTCTTTGCCATGTTCATAACACTTGTTGCAATTTCTGGATTAACCCGTTCACCGAACAGCTCTTTGTAGATCCCGATTTTCAGTTTTCTAATGTCAAACTCTTTCTCGTCTTTTCTGTTCTTAAGTGTTGTCATATCTTTGGTATCTTCACCTGCAATGGCATCAAAAAGCATGTGAACGTCTTCCACTGTTTTTCCTATGGGTCCCACTTGGTCGAAGGATGATGCAAGGGGAATCACTCCATAACGCGAAACCGTGCCGTAAGTTGGCTTAAGTCCAACCACACCACAAAAGGCAGCAGGAAGCCGAATCGAACCGCCTGTGTCAGAACCCAGTGCCAAAACCGCTTCGTTTGCAGCAACTGCAGCCGCAGAGCCACCCGAAGAGCCGCCCGGCACGCGTTTCAAATCCCTGGGGTTTTTGGTTACTTTCAACCGGGAAGTTTCGCAGGAAGACCCCATCGCAAACTCATCCAGATTCACCTTTCCGGTAATCACCATGTCATTTGCAAGCAAGCGTTCCACAACCGTTGCGTTATAGGGCGGAATAAAGTTTTCTAAAATCTTTGAAGCGGCTGTTGTCAAAATCCCTTCGGTGCAGATGATATCCTTAACAGCAATCGGAATTCCTGCCAAATCGCCTAACCTTTCGCCTTTTTTTAATTTTTCATCCACCACTTTCGCTTGTTTTCTTGCAATCTCTTCTGTGATCGTTATGTATGCTCCAACATCTTTTTCACTTATGTTAATCTGCTGCAAAATACTTTCCAGAATCTCGGCTGCACTGCACTCCTTTGCCCTCAACATCTGCGAAAGTTTCTTTGCTGTTAATGAACTCAGCTCCACAAATCTTAAGCTCCTTCCGGTTTCTCTCTTTTACCTAGTCAAATTCAATTTTCGAGGCGTTGTCTGTGTTCAAGATTCCTTTCGAATGTTCCTGCTCATGGCAGATTACGTTCGCCTTGGACCCGGTTGCGTCAAAAGAAAACTTCTTGCCTCTTCTGTCGAACGCATACCCCTTCACTCTGAATGGCCGCGTGATTGTCACTCTATAGCCGGGAATCGACAAGCATCCCTCATGACATTCCTGCTCGCCTTCCTTATGGGTTATCGTTGTGTTGATAAATTCCATTGACGCGCCTTTTGCGGTGAATCTGACAACAAACACTTGTATAGATCGGTTTACCTGGTTTACTGCAAGGCCTGCGCCACCGTTTGCATCCATAGTTTCGATCCTATCATCCAGAAAGGTGCCCAGTTTGCCATCAAAGATCTCAACTTCTGAACAAGGCGTTCTCAACATCGGGTTGTTTCCTTTGGTGAATTCTAGCGCCCACGTTTTGTCATTAGTTGTTTCCACAGCCTTGATGATAGGCAAAATTGTAGCGCTTACTTCACAACTTAGAGTGCTAGCCAGCACGCAAAATGTAAAAAACACTTTCAAATTTCTCTTCGCTATTTTCTTCATAATCAAACTCCCCCTTGCCGCATTTTTAAGCAACTTTTGATTTTGTTTTCTTATTTTTCAAACCACAAAAAACCCCGCCTTAGTTGTTGGTGCATTCTCTAACACTTTTGAAACATCCAAGGATTTTTCTGGGATATCATCTCGCAGTTCGCTTAATTTTTTTGTCCCAAAACTGATTCCTTCGCCACTGGGTATTTCTGGAAGAATCTCAATCATTTTCATCATCTCATTTATATGGTGATTAAAACTTTTAACCTCTTCGGCGGTAAGCACAAACTTTGCAAGTTCCCCAACTCGCAACACATCAAACCCCACATTTACGCCCCCTTCTTTAACTTTTCAAATTTCCAAACAGACTTCCCAAATCATTTTCAAACACAATCTTAACGCCAAGTGCCTTTGCTTTTTCAAGTTTTTTGCCTGGTTTGCTTCCCACCAAAAGATAGTCTGTTCTTTTTGAAACACTCTCAGAAATTCTTGCTCCTAGCTCTTTGAGCTTCATTTCAAGTTCTTGTCTGCCGGCAGCTTCAAAGCTGCCAGTTACCACGCAATTAATGCCATCAAGTGCTCCTCTTTCCTTGGGTTCTTCCTCAACCCGCACACCCGCAAGCTTAAGCCTGTTTATGCAGGTTCTTGCCGGAGGCAAACTAAAATAGTTGACCAAAGAGGCGGCAACAACTCCTCCTAATCCGTGTATTTTCACTATCTCATCAAATGTCACTTCAAACAGCTGCTCCATATCTCCAAAATGTTCGATTATGTCGTGTGCTGCTTTTGCTCCAATCTGCTTTATTCCCAAACCAAACAGCAACCTGCCCGCTCCAACTGTTTTTGATTTTTCAATCGCTTGCAGAATGTTTTGAGCCGATCTTTCGGCAAGCCTTTCCAGCCCAACAAGATTTTCTAAGGTCAAGTAATAGATGTCAGCGACTGACGACAACAACCCGCCTTCAATCAACTTTTTCAAAATGCTTGGGCCAAGCCCTTCGATATTCATTGCGTCTCTTGAAACAAAATGTGTCAACTTTCGAAGCATTTGCTCTGGGCAGGACGGATTCTGGCAACTTAGTTCAACTTCTTCTTCAAACGGTTCCATGCCGCATGAAGGGCAAACTCTTGGAATCTTGAAATATTCACCGGAAGGGTTCTCTAAAACCGATGCAATCTCCGGGATAATATCGCCGGCCTTTCTAACAAGTACCACACTTCCAATGTTAATCATTTTCTTTTTGATGAAGTCTTGGTTGTGCAGGATGGCACGGCTCACAACGCTGCCAGAAACCAAAACTGGCTTAAGTACTGCAACAGGAGTTAAAACACCGGTTCTTCCAACGCTTATTTCAATGTCCAGAACTTCAGTTTGCATCTCTTGCGGCGTATATTTAAATGCAACGGCCCATTTTGGGAATTTTGCGGTTTTCCCTAAAATCTTGCGATATTCAAGATTGTCGACCTTAACAACGGCACCGTCTATGTTGAAATCTTTTTTGCCATCTTCAAGTTTGATTTTTTCGATCTGCTCAATAATCAGCTTGTCTTTTTCAAATGGGCCACAAACATCTATGGTCTTGAACCCCAAACCGTTCAAGAACTCAATCGATTCTTTGTGACTTCTTGTTTCAAAGCCTGCTGCTACCTGAAGATTAAAAACAAAGATATCTAACTGCCGCTCACGAGTAACCTGCGGGTCTTTTTGCCTAAGTGATCCTGCCGCTGCATTTCTTGCGTTTTTGAAGCATGTTTCATTGTTTTGTGCTTGCGTGGCTGTCAATTGCTCAAACACGTGATTTGGCATAAAAACTTCGCCACGAACCGTCAACTTTTCAACGTTATGCTTTAGTTTTTGTGGAACCGACTCAAGCATTTTTGCGTTTTTAGTCACATCTTCGCCAACAAATCCATCCCCTCGTGTTGCCGCCCTGACCAGAATGCCATTTTCATATTCCAATGATACCGAAAGGCCGTCTATCTTGGGTTCAACCACAAACGAGACCTCATCATCAAACCTCTCGCGCACTTTGTTACAAAAATCCAACACACTTTCAAGATCAAAAACATCCTGCAAGCTGTTCATCTGAATCTGGTGCTTTATTTTTTCCATCTTCGAAGTCGCGACGCCGCCAACAACCATTGATGGCGAAAGTGTGTCTTGCATTTCTGGATGTTTAGCTTCCAAATCTTTTAATCTGCGCATCAGACTGTCATATTGATTATCTGTAATTTGTGGGGTATCTAAAACATAGTAAAGGTGATTATGCCTTTTTATTTCTTCTCTTAGTTTCAATATCTCCGATTCTTCACTCGCCATTTTAAAATTCCTTATACTTCCGAACCAATCCAACTAAATTCAACTAATTTTAACACTCTCTTATTTTTTTGTCAAAATGCTTAATCACAAACTTTGCTGTGACATCCAACGCGTCCACGAACCTTGCGTCTAACAAAAATGCACTTTTTAGCACCGAAAGCTCCGTGCAACCCAAAACAACGCGATCGCATCTCGATTCAAAAAACCAATCCACTAACTTCAAAAACTCTTTTTCTGTCGTTTTTTCTCCCGCTTTAATGTCATTATATATTACTTCCATGATCTTATTTTGTCGTTCATCGTCAGGGATCAGGTAACTCAAGCCGACTTTCTTTAGAGCATTTTGGAACAAACCAGTGGAGACTGTTCCTGTTGTTGCCATGATTCCAACCTTTTGGGTGTTCAGTAACTTCAACTCTTTTGCAGTTTCTTTCTGCATATGTACAATTGGGATGGATATTTCTGCGGCCAGCTTATCATAAAAATAGTGTGATGTGTTACAGGGAATAGCAATTAGCTTGGCTTTTGCGGCTTCCAATGTCTTGCAACAATTCAAAAGTTCATCAAATGGGTCTTCCTTGCTCTTGCCCAAAATGAATTTGGTTCTGTCAGGAATCTGGGTGGCGTTGAGTATTACCATTTTGATGTGCTCTTGATCTGTGCTGGCGTCTGTAAACTCTATAATTCTTCTCATGAAATATGCTGTTGCCATTGGTCCAAGCCCGCCAACAACGCCCAAGAAGTCCTGCATCAGCTATTTCCCACCTTTCCACCCTCTGTTGATCCAACGTCTCAAATAAAATTTTGCATTTTGCCATGATCTAAAAATATTCCGATCCTTTTCATACGAAAGCATCCAGCAAACCTTGCCATTTTTTATGAGGTGTTTGACCTTCTTTTTGTGTTGTTGCCCCACATTTCGCAGTGCCAACCTTTTGGGGAGTTCTAGCCAAAGGTGTTCTGCTTTGGCTATCTCAAAGCCCAGATTTTCGTCAAAAATTCTGTCTTTGACCAGATATTTCGCCAGATTAAACCCGCTGCCCGTGGCGAAAAAACTGCTTCTCCCTTGCCGCAAATTAATCTCAAAAAACTTAAATTTGCCGTCACTTGCATCAAATTTCATATCAAAGTTGGCAAATCCGGTATATTTTATTGCTTCCAAAAAACTTTTGACTTTATTGCAGATTTCCGGATTATAGTCATTCATAATTGCGAGATAGTTACCAACAGTCTGGGATGCTTTATCTTCAATCAGAATCTGCCCTAAGCACATCAATTTCACTTTGCTATCTTTGCCAACATAACAGTTCAAAACTCTCATGGAATCATCATCGCCAGGGATCATCTTTTGAACAATCAAACTGTCATCATAGGGAGAATCATATATCATTTCAACTATTCGGTCGAAATCGGCTCTTTTGTCAATGAAAAATGCTTTTTTCTGCCCTGTGAAGCTGCACTTGGAATATTTTGCGCTATTGCTGGCCTTAACGAAAAGGGGGAACTTCACGTCAAACTTTACTTTCGTGTCTTTTTGTGTTATAATATAGGTTTCAGGGTAATCTAGCCCATATTCTTCGCAAGTCTCATAAAACGCTTCTTTTGTCGCAAGTCTTTCGAATAATTCCTCTTCAACACAGGGAACAATAAAGTGTTCTTCCAATTTTTTTTTGTTTTTAACCACAAGCCTGGTATAATTATCGTTACAAGAAACAAGCAGCATCTTTTCAAATTTGCTGTGATATTCTTCGTATATTGAATTCAGGCCGGCCAGAAAACCTTCTTGCGTGCCAAATCCTTCCAAAATTCTAACATCAACAATTGCGGAATACTGTGTTGGAGTCAGCCAAAACTCACCCAAAGCCAAGCTTTTGATGCCATATTCTTCGTGGAAGGCTCTTGCCATGCCATATGAATTCAGATCAGTCCCAAGCAGTATCGGCAAAAAAGTATTCTTCACAACCTTCATGTAAATTTACCAATGATGTGAGACAAAGCAATTTCCCACATTCTAATTATTTTTGTTGCTTTGTTATGAGCAAACAAAAACGGCAAATAAACGATGCTTTCCAAGCATTCCGAGGTTCGATAAACTCGCTTTTTCACGTGCTTTCCAAGCACTCCGAGATTCGGAACAAAACCGCCTTCTCGAACTTTTTTGTGTTTTGACAAAAAAGTTCCAAAAAAACAAACCAGGGGGAGATTGCGAACTCCTCCCCCTGGACCCCCTCCACAACGCTTTTGCCAGAATCCAAAGTTATTTGTTATGAAATTTTGAAATGGTTTGGAAAGTCTTGCATCAATTGTAACGCTACACAAAAAATTATTTTTCACAACTTTCACCTCTTGACAAAATACTGATCATACCATACCAAAAAAGTGTATATTGTCCAGATTTTTCTCGCATTATTATGCCTTCCTTGGTAGTGATCGTTGAGCAATTTCAGAATCTTGCTGCTTTCAAAGAATATGGTCGCTGTTCTGCTAACAAACATCTCTTTTACTAGTTCATAATAAGTTTTATCTTTTAACCAAATTGCAATCGGAACGGGGAAGCCCTTTTTGGGCCTGTTTGCCCATCTTTCTGGCAGCTTTTCCGATGCAGCCTTGCGCAAAATATATTTTGAGCACCCTGCTTTTATTTTTAACCTGCTCGGAATGCTGTTTGCAACTTCCAGAACTTTTTTATCTAAAAACGGGGTTCTTAACTCAAGTGAGTGTGCCATGCTCATTTTGTCCGCTTTGAGCAGGATATCATTTGGTAGCCACAAGTTAAGATCTAAATAAATCTTCTGCGTAAGATCATCTTTGCCCTCGACCTGTGCGTAATATTTGTTGGTAATGTCCGTAACCGAAAACTCGAAATTGTAATCTTCCCTTAACAATGCTGACGATTCTTTTTCGGTGAATATATAAGCTTGACCTATAAAATCTTCTTGTTCAGATTTGTTTCCCCTGATTAGTTTTAATTTTAAAGGTCCTTTCAAGATGTGCTCGGCTACTTTTGCGGCAAAACGCCTTATAACTTTTGGCACCAACGCCCGATAACACTTCATGCCCTTTGAAACCATATATGCTTCATAGCCGCCAAAAAGTTCGTCAGCTCCTTCGCCAGAAAGAACAACTTTAACCTGCCTTGAGGCCAAATCGGCAAGAAAAAAAAGGGGAACCACAGAAGGGTTTGCACTTGGTTCGTCCAGATGATATTGGATCTTTCCAAAATTTTCGAAACATTCCTCAGGTTCCAGATATCTTGTGTGCATTTTTGCGCCAATCCGTCTGGCAAATTCTTTTGCATGCTCGGTTTCGTCAAAGTTTATGTTTCTGAACCCAACCGAAAACACATTGTCCGGTTGTGCTTCTGCCGCAATATAGCTACTATCGATGCCGCCAGAAACAAAAGCACCGATTGGGACATCGCTTATCTTGTGCATTTTCACAGATTCGCTTACGGTTGCTCTGAGTTTTTCCACAACTTTCGCTTCTTTTGAATCTTTTTCTGCAAAGATGTGGTTAAAATACGCTTGAACAGTTATTTTTTCATCTTTGAATGTCAAATAATGCCCTGGCGGAAGTTTGAAAACATCCTTAAAAAACGTCTCATTTGTCACAGGATATTGGAAGGTCATATATGGCTTAAGGGCCTTTTCGTTTAGTTTTTTTTCGAACATTGGGTGGGGAAGGAGCCCTTTGATTTCGGAGCCAAACAAAAGGTGTTTGTTTTTTGTCTGGCAAAAATAAACTGGCTTCATCCCGAAAATGTCTCTGGCAATAAGCAATTTCTTTTCGGTTTTATCCCAGATGGCGAAGCCAAACATCCCCCTCAATTTGGGGAGCAAATCTTCCTTGAACTCTTCATATCCATGCACCAACACTTCTGAATCTGTTTGACTTTTGAAAACGTGACCCAAAGCCATAAGTTGACTTCTTAATTCCTGAAAATTATATATTTCTCCATTAAAAACCAAAATAATAGAGCCATCTTCGTTAGACATGGGCTGATTTCCATCTTCGCTGACGTCAATAATGCTTAACCTTTTGAACCCGACGGCATAATCGTCGTCGCAAAAGATCCCCTCGCCATCCGGGCCTCTATGTGCAATTTCGCGCAACATCTTATTCAAAATTAACTTCTTGTCATCATCACACAAGTCTCCCGTGAAACCCACAAATCCGCACATGTTTTCTCCTTAGCCAATTTAACCTTTTAATTGCGTTTCCGCTTTTACGCTTTTTTTGAATCTTGGACTATCCCGGCAAGGACGCCGTTGACGAAGCTTGCCTCTTCTTCACCTGAAAATTTTTTTGTTAACTCAATTGCCTCGTTTAAAGAAACCCTCAGTGGAATATCATCCACAAACTTTATTTCCGCAATAGCCAGCCTTAAAACAGAAATCGCAACCTTGGAAATTCTGTCAAAATTCCACTTTTCTGCGTTTTTTGCCATTACTTCGTCG
Source organism: Clostridia bacterium (assembly GCA_026001145.1). Lineage (GTDB taxonomy): Bacteria > Bacillota > Clostridia > Oscillospirales > Ruminococcaceae > BNZN01. The sequence continues at coordinate 21,008 of BNZN01000006.1, forward strand.
ATTTCTTCCATCTGTTCGAAGGCCAGTTTGCACAACTGATATGTGAAGTCATTTTCTGTGATATTCCCCTGCTTTGTGCCCTTTTCAACAAGTTCGGCAAGTGTTGCTTCTCGGTCAAATGTTTTTTGGAACAAAATCAAAAATGCCTGTTCTCTCGCTTTATTCCGGCTAATTTTCATTTTGCTCTCCCGTTCAGACTTCATCCGCCTCTGTAAAATCTACCGTTTCGTTAATATCTTCTTCTTCCACATTTTCTGGCGCGTTACCAGCACAAATTCCAGAAATTGTTACATTCACCTTGGGTACAACAAAACCTGTCATGTTTTGCACGGCAGCTTTAACGTTTCTTTGGACTTCTTGCGCGGTCTTTTTCAAATCTGCGCCCAAACGCACTTTCACACACAGATCCACCATTATCGCGTCTTCGTTTACTTTTATCTTTGTTGCTCTTTGGACGGAATCTTTGCCCCAGAGATTTTTGAAGTCACCGCTTAACTCAGACACACAAGCAACATCAGCAACTTCAGTGGCAGCAAGCGCTACTATTGTTGAAATAACGTTTTCTGAGAGCTTAAAATCACCTAAAACCTCTTTAACCTCAATGTTTTCCACAGCCAATCATCTCCTTTTTCACTATTTTTCAGCGCAAATTCATTATACCACACTTTCCGGTGCCATTCTAGTTAAGACCCTAATATTTTATTTTGCTATGAGGCAGTTATGCTTCATTGTTAAAGAACTTTACGAAAAAATACTTATTGAAGCGGGGATTTTTCTTGTTCTGTCTTACGAATTCTAGGGTGTAACCACATTTTTTATAAAAGTCTGGTGATTGAAATTCATTTGTTACCAAATTTATGTTGTCAAATCCCGCACCAGAAAAATGTTCCTCAATAGCTTCCAGCATCTTCTTGCCTATGCCATTATTTCTATGTTTAGCCAACACGACCAAATCATCAATGTAGATTTCGGCATAACAACTATATCCTGTTGTGATTCCGACAACTATATTTTGTTTGGTGGCCACAAAGTAAAAAGGGCTATAATTACAACTTACGCCTTTCTCGCTTTCGTATTTTATGTGTTCATCTTCTATTAGTTTTTCTAGCCGTTCGGGAATCTCACTTTGATAGTTTGTGATGACCACATAATCATCTCCTGTTAATTTGCTTTACCCCACACTCTTTGGATTACCTTGACCCTTTTACATATGGTATCCCGTCTGCTTTCGGCATCGATGATTTCCCGACGAACAAAATTAACGCCACAAGTGTAAGAATATATGGCAACATTTCCAGTAATGAGGAAGAAATTAATCCACCTTCCTTCTCAAAGAGGGTGGTGCATTCTTTTGCAAAACCAAACAAAAGACAGCTAAGCATAGCTCCCTGTGGCGTCCATTTCCCAAAAATCATGGCGGCTAGCGCGATGAATCCCTGCCCACAGATGGTAACATTCGAAAATGAACTGGTAACCGAAATTGACATAAATGCCCCACCAAACCCAGCTAACACACCGGATGCTAACACACAAAGATACCTAACTTTTGGAACACTGACTCCTAATGTGTCAACAGCTGCCGGGTGCTCGCCAGTTGCCAGAATTCTAAGCCCCCAACTTGTTTTATAAAGTACGAAGTAAAGCAGGCAAACAAGCATAAAAACCAGCAATGTTGCAATGCTGATACCTTTCAATGTTTGGAATGTTGTTCCTTCAAAGTAATGAGCAATCCACACTGGGAAGATTGATGGAAGTTTGGGTGCTGTTGGTGAAGTGGATGTGTTGAAGATTTTTTTGGTCAAAAGGATGCTAACTCCAGCGCCCAAAAAGTTGATTGCTGTGCCGGATATGGTTTGATCTGCTCTGAAGGTAATGCTTGCAACTGCGTGTAATGAGACAAGCAATGCCCCTGCTAACCCCGCCGCCAAAAAACCTAAAAACGGATTGCCACAAGAATAAGAAAAGGCAGCTGCGGTAAATGCGCCAAAGGTCATTACCCCTTCAAGACCGATATTCATCACACCGGAAAGCTCTGACATAACCCCTCCGAGCGCCGCAAAAAGAAGAGGGGTTGTGTATGTTAGAGTTCCCACGAGAAGTAGAATCAGATTACTTATCGTCATCTTTGCACCTACATTCTTTTTTTTGTTTCATCTTGGCTACCACAAGCTTATATGCGAATGAAATTGCGATGAAAAAAATGATGAGCCCAGTTATTATTTTAATGATTTCACTTGGGGTCCCCACTTTACTCTGCATCGTAGTACTCCCACATTTGATTGCGCTGAAAAACAACCCGGAAAACAGGCAGCCAATGGGAGAGCAATTTGCAACAAGTGCGATATAAATGCCTTCATTCCCGTAGCCTTCAAACCCTGCCAAATTATTCATTCGATATGGAGGGACCCCAGTGACTTGAAGAACTCCCGCAAGCCCAGCGATTGCGCCTGCGATAAACATTGCCAGTGTCATATTACGGCTGACATTCATGCCCACAAAACGCGATGTTTCTTGATTGATTCCCATTGCCCTGAGTTCAAATCCCTTTGTGGTTTTGCTCAAAAGGTAATATATAAAAATAACCATTAAAATTGCGATGAAAAACCCCCAGTTAGGGTCGGATCTAAGTATGTCTGAGAATACCGAATTATCGGCTATTATTGCTTTTCCTTTTGCCGTATTTTTGAACCCCTGCAAGATGGTAGAACGCCCGGTTTCTTGGATTGCAAGCGAGGCATCCAGTTCTTTCACATGCAGCCATGGCATCGCGAAAATATACCTATATAGGTAAAAAGCAATCCAGTTGAGCATGATTGAGGTTACGACTTCGTTAATTCCAAATTTAACTTTCAAGAATCCTGCAATTGCGCCCCACATTCCAGCGGCAACCACTGCAACCAAAAGCGACACCACAAAATGGATTACCGGCGGCAACGAAAGCTTTGCACCCACGAGTGTTGCAACAAGCACGCCAATCATATATTGCCCTTCGGCGCCGATATTGAAAAGTCCACATTTGAAGGCGAATGCAACAGAAAGCCCAGTCAAAATAAGCGGAGTACTTTTGATAATGACCTGTGCTATATATTTGGGTCTTGCGAAAATCCCATCAATCATTGCAGCATAAGAACTTATTGGATTGTATCCACAAATAGCTAAAAAGATCCCCCCAACGAAAAACCCGCCGATTAAAGCACAAGCAATCGGAATGAACTTTTTGTAAAGGTCATGTTTGTTCATTTTTTGCTCCCGCCCGTCATTAACATTCCAATCTCATCCTCATCGGTTGCCGCTGCGTCGACAATTGCTACAATCTTTCCGTTATACATTACCGCAATTTTATCTGCAACATCCATAATTTCACTAAGTTCCAAAGAAACCAACAAAACGGCTTTCCCTTTGTCCCTTTGTTCAACCAAAATTTTGTGCACATATTCAATTGCGCCAACATCAAGCCCTCTGGTTGGTTGCACAGCAATCAAAAGATCAGGGTTGTCACTTGTTTCACGCGCAATAATTACCTTCTGTTGATTGCCGCCGGAAAGCTTTTTAACGGGGAGCTCTGCGCAGTCCTGGGGTCTGACGTCAAATTTTTGGGCAAGATCAGATGCAAACTCGTTGATTTTATTCTTATTCATGCGTCCATATTTTGAAAATGGCCTTTCTTTATAATTTTTCAACAACATGTTTTCAGCGACCGAAAATTTCATGATCAACCCCGATTTGTGCCTGTCTTCCGGGATTGTTGAAACTCCGGAGCTGATTACATTGGCAATCGTTGTGTTTTGAATTTCTTTTCCGTTGATCTTGATGCTGCCCGATGTTGTTTTTCGCAGGCAGGTTATTGCTTCGACTAATTCCTGTTGCCCGTTTTCATCCACCCCGGCAACCCCTAAAATTTCCCCGGCTCTGATTTCAAACGAAACACCGTTGACCCTTTTTATTCCACGGTCATCATTCACTATAAGATTTTGAACTTCCAATTTTGTTTCTTTGGGGGCAGCTGGCTTCTTTTCGACGCCAAATGTCAATTCTCTTCCCACCATCATTGATGCAAGCTGCTGCTCATTATAATCGTCCGTGTGAACCGTGATGATGTTTTCTCCACGTCTTATTACGGTGCAATAATCACACATCTGTTTGACCTCATTTAGTTTGTGAGTTATCATGATTATTGTTTTGCCGTCGCGAGCGAGATTGCGCATGTTTTCCATGAATTTATTAATTTCTTGAGGTGTTAAGACTGCGGTTGGTTCGTCAAGGATCAGAGTCTCGGCTCCTCGATAAAGAGCCTTTAAGATTTCGACTCGTTGTTGCATTCCCACTGCCATATCTTCTATCTTTTTTTTTGTGTTTATTGTTAGGCCATATTCTTCAGAAAGCTTCGAAATTTCACGGTTTGCCTTTTTGAAATCAACCATTCCTAATCCTTTTGTCAACTCGCTGCCCAGCATTATATTCTGGGCAACAGTAAAGGTTGGCACCAACATGAAGTGCTGGTGAACCATCCCAATTTTGTGTTCTATCGCCACTTTGGGGCTTTTTATCTCGACCAATTCGCCGTTTATGAAGATCTCACCGAAATCCTGTTTGTAAATGCCATATAATATATTCATCAAGGTGGATTTCCCAGCACCATTTTCACCCAAAAGCGCATGAATGGTGCCTTTTCCCACACTGAAATTTATGTTTTTCAACACGTGGTTTTTGCCAAAGTTCTTCTGGATGTCCACCATATTTATTGCGGCAGGAACTTTTTCAAATGGCTTGGAAGAAGGGATTTTTTTTGTTTTTTCCAGTTCCAGGAGACTTCACCACCATTTATCCCCAAATTTGCTTGAAGCCAGATTTCATACTCTCTTAGCTATGACTTCCAGTTAATTATATTCTATTTCTTTCTGAAAATCTACTTTGAATTTCAACACGTATCCTAGGGTATAGTATAACACAATCACCACCTAATATTCAAACAACATACTTGAAACTTGGGAGCGGTGCATGGGGTTATGATCGTCATAGGATAGTCACTAGATGGTTTTTCCTTTCCCCGCCTCACACACATCCACGAGCGGACAACCGCCGCAAACTGGGTTTTTGCGGCAATGTTCCTTTGCGTTGATGACAATTAGCGCATGATATCTATTGAAAAACCCCGCTTCCAGCGGCAAATTCTCCTCAAATAAAGATTTTGTCGCTTCATATCCGTTCCCTACGTCAATCGGTAAACGTGACAGTAGTCGTATGGTATAGGCATCTACAACGAAAGACGGAAATCCAAACGCATAAAGTAAAATCGAATCGGCGGTTTCATGTCCCACGCCTTTGAGTGCCAGCAATTCCGCGCGGACGCGCTGGAGTGGCAGCTTATTCACGACATTCACGTCATTGCCATACTGCCCAAACCACCGTGTGACTTCATGCAAATAGGATGCCTTTTGATTGAAAAATCCGGCCGGGCGAATGATGTCCGCAAGTTCGTCCGGTTTAAGGCGTACCACATATTCCGGTGACAGGTTATCACCAAAGTTCGCAATCGCCTTTTTGACATTGCTCCACGCCGTATTTTGCGCCAAGATAGCGCCGACGATCACTTCGTAGGGCGTCTTCGCTGGCCACCATTTTGGGTCGCCGTAATGTGTGAGCAATGCTGTGTAAATTTCAGTTAATTTGTTTTGCAACGCGACAGCCTCCATTTGAAATTTGCTCAACCACCAACTTTGCACGTATTTGTGCTAACAATAACGAGCACCGCCCGGGAAACTTATTCCTAGGCGGTATTTACTACTTTGTTCCAAATACTATAACAGGACTTCTGGTCGAGGCGACAGGAGTCGAACCTGCGGCATCTTGGTCCCAAACCAAGCACTCTACCAAACTGAGCTACGCCTCGAAAACTATCTACTTCCCAAATTCTCCCAAATAATAACATACCGAACGGATCCTGTCAATTTATAGTGTTTATGCAAAGCGAGCGGATCGTATTTCATACACAATTCTGCAGTATGCTTTTTACGTCTTTTTCATCTCGCTTCGAATTTGGGGACGGTTGAAAGGTAACGAAATGGCAATGTGAAATTTGGGATCAGTTCGGAAGAGCTGGTCCTTTTTGTTCGTGGTGGGCGGTTGTGTAGACTTGCAATTGGCTAAAATTTGAGGTATAATAACCTGCGTGAAATAAGGAATGTTACAGGATGGATCGGCATTTTGGCTGAGAAAGAAGTGGTGAGATGTTAACCTCGGGAAAAGAGATTTTGACCAAGGCGAATCGGCAAAACTACGCTGTTGGGGCGTTCAATGTCAACAACATGGAACAAATTCAAGCGGTGATAAGTGCAGCAGAGCAAAAGATGGCTCCTGTGATTTTGCAGGTTACAGAAAGCACAATAAAATACGCGGGGTTGTTTTGTTTGAGTGATTTCATCACAAATTTGGCAGAAAAAAGTTTTGTTCCAATTGCGCTACACTTTGACCACGGGACTACATATGATTTAATAATTCAGTGCATCAGAAGCGGTTTTACATCCGTTATGATTGATGCTTCGATGTTTAGTTTGGATGAAAACATAAAAAAAACAAAAGAGATTGTTAAAGTAGCTCATGCATGCGGAGTTTCGGTCGAAGCAGAACTTGGAAGGGTTTCGGAAGCAGAAGGACCCTATTTTAACGAAAACGAATCCGAAGATGATGCCATGTTTACAGATCCCACCGAAGCAGAAACTTTTGTGAACGAAGCGGGAATTGATTCTCTTGGTGTCTCAATTGGGAATGCGCACGGAAAATATAGGAAGGTGCCATGCTTGAATTTTGAAAGACTACGCGAGATAAAAGCTCTGGTTAAAATCCCGCTTGTTTTGCACGGAGCCTCTGGAATTGCGCCAGACGACCTGAGACTAGCCATTAGAAACGGCATAAATAAAGTGAATACCGACACGGATTTGAAGCAAGCGTTTAGTGATGGGCTCCGAGAGATTTTTCTTGCAAATTCGGAAGAGTGTGATGTTAGAAAGCTCGGCGGAAGAGCGCGGGAGAAAATGACAGAAGTTGTGAAAGAAAAGATAAATATATGTGGATCAACAAAGATGGCGCTTTAAGCGAAGGGGTCAAAATATATGTCAGGACATTCGAAGTGGAGTAATATCAAACGCAAAAAAGAAAAAACCGACGCACAGAGAGCAAAGATAGTCACGAAAATAAGCAGAGAAATTCTGGTGTGCGTCAAAGAGCACGGTTGTGACATGAAATCTAACCTCAAGCTGGTTGAGCTTTTTGCCAAAGCACGGGCGAACAACATCCCGTCGGAAAACATCGAGAGATTAATTGCCAAAGCTTCTGGGAACACAGATAAAAACAATTACGAAGAAATTATCTATGAGGGGTATGGAGCTGCCGGCGTTGCTGTGATGGTGCGTGCACTTACGGATAACAGAAACAGGACGGCCGGGGACCTGCGTTATTATTTCGATAAGTTTGGCGGAAACCTTGGACAGACCGGTTGCGTGAATTTTCAGTTCACTGAGGTCGGGATGATTGCTCTGGAAGGCAAAATTGATGAAAAAGCGTTAATACAGGATCTGCTAGAGCTTGATGTTGAAGATTTTGAAGTTTCAGACGGGATGGCAACTATTACAACCAAGCCAAACAAATTGCTTGAGGTCAAAGCTGCACTGGGCACGAAATATAATGTGATTGAATCTGATTTTGAACAAAAACCCCTCAACCTCATAAGTGTTGAAGATGAAGCGAGCTTAGAAAAGGTGAGATGTTTGTTAGATGCTTTGGATGACAATGATGATGTGCAGAAGGTTTGGTGCAATTTGGAAGAGTGAGAAAAATAAAACAAATCAAGAGGAATAAAACGTGATTAAAATTCGAATTAAGAGAATAAATTCTTTGGCCAAGTTGCCGGCCAGGGCAACAGCCGGCAGCGCCGGTTGTGACCTTTGCGCGGCAACTGCCGAGAAGCTGTTGATTCGCGCTGGTGAAACGGCTAAGGTTCCCACCGGAATTAGTGTGGAAATTCCAAGTTCTGATCTTGTTGGTTTAGTGTTTGCGAGAAGTGGGCTTAGCGTTAAGGCCGGTGTCTCTTTGGCCAATGCCGTCGGCGTAATTGACAGTGACTACAGAGGGGAGATTGTTGTGGCTCTCCACAATCACTCTCCAAATGATTATTTTGTTGGACCCGGTGAGCGCATCGCACAGCTGTTGATTATGCCGGTTGTCGTCTTTGAATTCGAGGAAGCTGACGAACTTGGGGATACGCAAAGAGGTGACGGTGGTTTTGGATCAACGGGAACAAAATAATTTGGACTCTTTGGAAGTTGTTCTGCACAACAATTGGGTGCTGGTTATTGACAGGTTCGAGGGAGATTATGCCGTGTGTGAGGTGCTTTCATGCGGCAAAATCATTAAAATCCAAAGAAAGTATTTGCCAAAAAATGCTGCGGGAAACGACGTCTTAAAGCCTGATCTTTCAGGGGGAAAGTTGATGATTGATGTTGAAATGACAGCTCAAAGGCGTAAAGAAGCTTTTGCAAAGTTAAAAAATCTTTTGAAATCAGAACCCCTGGCTTAGCCCGGTTGCTTGTTTTATGGCCGATGCATTAAACAGAGCAAAAAAACCTTAGACTCTGGAGAAAAGCGTTGTGGAGAGGGTCCAGGGGTGGGGGGAAAAAATCGCAATCTCTGGCTTGTTTTGGAAAGCGAGTTGGCAAAAACTAAGAAAAGTACGAGAAAGCGAATTTGTTACGAATTCCGGAGTGCTTGGAAAGCAATCGGAATGACTTAATTGAGCGCAAAATTGATAAGCTTGTGGAGAAGTGGCCGAGCGGTCGAAGGCGCACGATTGGAAATCGTGTGAGTTTAAGCTCCGTGGGTTCGAATCCCACCTTCTCCGCCACACAAGCGCGGTTTGAACAAATTAGTCCGCAGCGTTCCCTCCAATTGCGTGTTTTTCATATATTTAAAAAGCGTGCCATGCTAAATGGTAATGTTCTAACAAACTAGCTTGTTAGAAAAACTAAAGTTCGCCCATCACAAACCGATATATGGGTCGGCTAAGAAGATTAATAAAGGTCTATCAGCAAAAGAGGTTTAAATTTATAGATTGGAAAGGAATGGGGAATTATGGCTTTGTCAAGAGGCGATTCGATTCGGCACAATTCACACATGCAGAGCGCTATGATCTATGTGAAGCGCAGTCAAGCGAAATCACAGAACGCGAACGAGAGGATGCAGACAGGGCTGGGGATTCTAAGGCCGAGTGACAATCTCGCTGGGTCGATGATGGCAAACCAACTGAGGGCGACATTGGAGATTTCTCGGCAGGGCATCCGCAACCTAAATGAGGTGCAGGCCATTGTCGGCGTTGTGGAAAGTAGTATGACGACTCTGTCGGGTATCCTTCAGGAGATTGGAGCGCTCGCGCTACAAGCGGCAGGACCAGCAAGAACAACAGATCAAGTACGAGCAATTCAAGATGCGGCTCATGCTGCGGGCAGGGCGTTTAACGCTGCGCTGCGCGCTGCCAAATACAATGGAGTTGAGCTGCTGAGCGGTAGATTTGCTGCTAGGCCGATGGCATTCGGAGAAGGTCTTGTGACTTTGCAGTTTGCCAATCTTTCTGCCGATGCCATTGCGGCGTTGGTACCAACGCAGTCGTTTACGGCAATAACCTTGATACAAGGAGGAGGCGCGCTAGCAACGCCAACGCAGTGTTTGTCAATCGTGGACAGGATGCGGTTGATCGTGGGTGCCTTCGAGTCGCAGCGTTCGATTATGGGCTCGTTTGCTAGTCGTTTGGATGCGTTGGTGGACGCTCGCAGTGATAATTTGGCCGCGATGGAAGACGCGTTGTCGCTTATCGAAGATGTGCCGATGCTGGAATCGCAGGTTGAGGCCGGCAAGGCAGCGGCTCTGGCGGAGGGCAGCGAGCAGGGATTGCAGATGGCTCTCTCTAAGATGGGCCGCGATGTACAACGACTGGCTCGGGCTTTCTCTGTGATCATGAGCATACAAAACGCGGGCTCGTAGTTGTCTCGTTAAACACGAATAAACCTCTAGACGGCCGTTCTCTTGTGAACGGCCGTCTTGTTGAGGGCTTTAGCCTGTTGGCTGAACGCCTTGAGCGAAACGAGCAACCACCCGCATAGCGGGTGGGGAATAAGGGGAATAGTTTAGCTCACACAAAATGAATGTGTAAATCCATTGTTTACACCTAAGTATAGACGAAAGGCCATATTTAAGCACTACAAGCAAAGCATCAAAGAAATTCTGATCCAACTATGCAAGTACAAAGATGTTGAAATGATAGAAAGGAATCTAATGCCGGATCATGTGCATATGTTGATGAGCATCCTGCCTAAAATAAGCGTGTCGAGTTTCATGGGGTATCTGTAAGGGGAAGAGCGCACTAATGATATTCGATAAACATGCGAACTTGAAATACAAATTTGGCAATCGGCATTTTTGGGCAGAAGGATATTACGTCAGCACTGTAGGACTGAACGAAGAAACTATTGCAAAATATATCCGAGAACAAGAACAGCATGACATGGCGTTAGATAAACTGAGTGTGAAGGAATACGAGGACCCCTTTAGGAGGAAGCAAGGAATACAAACACTTGGAGGCTTGAACAAAGTGAAAGCCAGCGCCTTGAGACGCAGGTCGGTAACAAGGCCTTATAGGCCTTGAGCAAACCATCCGTCGGACGGATGTGGTTATGATTCCCAAAGATGCTCACCCAACTTCCAGCATTCATCAAAATTCTTTGTGTTCGTCGGCAAAACTACATCCGACGATTCAAATTTATAACCGACACCCCAAATTGTTTTCAGATTCCAACGGTCAGAAACGCCTTTGATTTTTTCGCGCAGCCTTTTGATGTGCACGTCAACCGTTCGAGAATCTCCGTAATATTCAAACCCCCAAACCTCGTCCAACAATTGGTTTCTGGTATAGACTTTATTGGGGTTGCTGGAAAGCAGGAACAGAAGCTCCATCTCTTTGGGAGGCAATGTTACCTTTTGGGATTTAATAAATAGTTCATATTTTACCATGTCAATGGAAAGATTATCAAGGGATACCTGCGTCTTGATGTCGCCTTTGATAGCGTTATATTTGGTTGCTCTTCTGATTTGCGCTTTGATGCGTGCAACCAGTTCTTTGATGTCAAATGGCTTAATAACATAATCATCAGCTCCGAGTTCAAACCCCAAAACTTTGGCAAAAACATCGCTTTTGTAACTCAAGATCATAATCGGGCAATTGGACCGAGCGCGGATATCTTTGCAGATCTGCCAGCCATCAACGAACTGGAAGACCACATCCATAATGACAAGATCTGGGTTCACCGACTCGAACTTTTCTTGCCATTTGTTTGTGTTGGTAATTATCTCCACGGCACTATTTTCATGTTCCAAGTGCATTTTCAAAAACTCCGAAGAGTTTTTGTCTTCGTCTATTATCAAGATTTTCCTGAGTGGCATGTTTAACTCCTTATGCTGATTTAAGACTCGCTTGCGTGTATTGTAACAAAAAATTCACGGCTTTGCAAGTCCTCATCTCAGAGGAGTGGCCGAAGAGAAACTCAAATAAAATCAACCACAGCAAAAGGCAGCTCGCATTTGTCGTAACTCTCACGAAACCTTTGCTTTGCTTCTCCAAATTTGTTGCACGCTTCCACGAAAACCTCC
>BNZN01000007.1 GCA_026001145.1 Clostridia bacterium
TCGAAAAGTCAAATGCTTTACTTAAATGCCAAAGCTGCTCTTTTTCTGTCATTTGGATCATCTCCTGATCATGCGATTTGCTCACTTGATTGTGGGCAGATGCCCATTGCTTTTGTAGTATCAATCTACTGGCCTGCCCAAGAGGATTCGAACCTCTGGCCTAACGCTTAGGAGGCGTTCGCTCTATCCTACTGAGCTATGGGCAGAAGACGAAATTTCAAGATGCTATTGATATTTTCTGCATCTTGGTACTATCTCTGTAACAATTATATGTCTCGAGTGTTTTTTGAGATATGTGCATATTCCTTTCAGTGAGAGATGAGACCATGTTTTTAACATATTTGAAGATTACGTCTTCCAAACTGTTTTCTGCCCTTTTTCTTTCTTCACCTACTGTTTCAAAATCTCTGCCTTTGGAGATTTTGTCGGCAACGAATACTATCTTTTCTGTTAGATTCATGTTGGCGCAACCCGACGTGTGGTGCAAAATGGCACCAACAATTTCCTTGTCTTTAATGCCCAAACATCTTTGGACATATACTGCGCCGGCTCCCGCATGCCAGAGTTTTTCTTCTTTTTTTTCACTTTCTGCAAAAGAAACATTATGTTTTCCAATCAATGCAAGCTGTTTCTCAGGTTCCATTTCCTTGGCAACATCATGCAACAATGCAGCAGTCACTGATTTTGTGATGTCGCCTCCATGAACTTGCGCAAGCATGTAAGCTTGTTCTTCAACTGCAAGTGAGTGCTGATATCTTTCTGCGGACATCAGCCTACTGATTGCTTCCCTGTAGCTGTTTACCCTCTCGTTTTCCCCGTCTGTTAATTCCAAATACAAAATAATCACTCCTCCCCAGGCACAGAGTGCCCAACCTTTTTGAAGCGAACCAAGTCTATCAAAAACTTGGACCCCAAAATAACTCCCCAAAACAACAGTCCCACCAGCCAAACATACGCTGATAAGAAAAACTTCACATTTGTCTTTTGCTCTGCAAACTCCGGCACAATCATAATATCGACACATTTCTTGGGTTTTAAAGTTGCCAAAACAGAACTAATCAGGCCAAAAACCAATCCTGTCCAGGCCATATCCCCACAAAAGAAGCCGCCGGTCAGTCTGACCGTCCTGAGTTTGCAGCAGGTTCTGATTGCCATTTTAAGCGTTTTTGCATAAGCTTTCCACTTTGTTTCCCAAAAGGCGATCTCAGCTTTGGCATTTTTGAAAAAGCGGGTTTTAGCTTGTTTATTTTTTTTGACATTTTCTTTTGCCGGTTTATCATTTTTCTTCCCCTTTGATGATTTCTTGGTTTTGCTGCGACCCATATCTTTTTTTATTCCAAAGTAACGGATATTTACTGTAAGCCGGTCAGTATAGCCGATATCTAATCGCACAGGAGTTAAAAGTATTATTAACAATGCCAGAAATATAATGTTCCATATCATCAAGTGCCTCTTCCAAAGAATCGCATTCCCATCAAATCAATTCCAACTTGACAGTCTGTTCTTTTTTTTGCTCATCTTTCCCGCTTTTCTTTTGTTTTTTCGATTTTTTGTATTTACAACATGCCCAAAATGGTCCCGCAGTAAGCACCGCCAAGCCTGTTGCAATCAAGTATCTTTTCCAAAACTCTTGCCCAATTGCCGGAGCAATTTTATTCCTGGAGACTTCTTTGGCCAAACCGTCGATAGGCTGTTTCATCTCTTTGGAGCCAGGAAGCAACACAAAAAACCCCTTCGTTCCTGTTGCAATGTCACTTGTCTTCCGGATTTTGGGCATTTTTTTATCAGTGTTGGCAATGTTGCCATCTTTTGAATCATATGAATATCTGACGAGTGAGCCTCCTGCAAGCTGAACGCCAAGCTTCGGTCCAATTGCGAAATGCATGGTCACAACAACTACAACCAACAAAAGCGCCCAAAGTGGCCAATTTTTAAGTTTCGAAAAGCCGTTATTTTGCATCTTCCTTACCCCCATAAAGCCTTGGATTTTTGAGTGCTTTGAATCTAGCGAGCGATTTTAGCATCAAACTGGAAGCGCCAACTCCTAGCAACATGTTCGAAATTGCACCAAACAACATGATATATCCGAACGAATATATCGTTCCCGATGTCGATGCTGCCGTTAAATCAAAAAACTTTAGCATTGGTTGAAAGATTCTGCCCAACACGCCTAATTGCGGCCCAAAACAACCCATAGCTACTGTTGCCACAATCAAAATAAGGGTGTTGCCGACCAAAGCGCCCATTTTTCCACTTTTCAACCCTGAATCAACGGCGCCTTTTATTGTTTTTCCATCCGCAAGTTCTTTCTTAATCCGTTCAAACGAAGCTATACTGGAATCCATGCCTATACCCAAAGAAACAACAATTCCAATGATTACTGGCAAAGTCAAAGCAAGACCATTCAAACTGGGGAAAAATCCAGTTAAAACAGCCAAAAACAAGGCAATTTGACCAATCATGGCAAGTACACAAACCATACCGGGGACTTTGTAACGTAATATCATCAAAATTGCGGTAAGAGCCAGAAGAGCAAGCATCGTTACTAATGTGGTCTCCAACGCATTTGGCCCAAGTGATGGCTCCATCTCGCTGGCGTTTTCAAAAACCAATCCGAATGGCAGCGGTTCTTCATTCATCATGTCTACTAAGTCTCTTGCTGTTTCAATATTTTCAACTCCTATGCCAAGTAGGCCTTCCGTCATTACATTGCCTGCGCCTATGGGCCGATCAAATGTATCATCTATCCACATCGAGAGCTGTTCATTTTTTGAGGAAAGTTTGTCTGTTGCTTCTCTGAATTTCTTTGCGCCTTCTTCACTTAGTTTCAGAATGACCCCGATTTCTTTTTCGTGGACGCTCAGTTTCGCTTCCGTAATATCTGCTCCGGTGATGACCACGTTTGAAAGTGTGTCACCTTTGGGTTTTCCATTTTCATCCTGTTCGTTTTTTTCGCGAAAGGTAATCATTGCCTTCTTTGCTAGTTTTTCAACAATGGTTTCTGTGTCGCAATCTTCATCAAGTTTTTCATAAGGAACTTGAACAATAACCTTATTTTGGGAGCAATCTGTGTATACATTGCCGTCTGTTATGTTTTTGTCTAATAACCTTTGTTTGAGGATGGTTTCAACGGCAAGCATATCCTTTGCGCTGGGTTTTTCCCCGGGTCTGGGCTTGAGTGTAGCATCAATGCCACCACCGACATCAATACCGTAACGCAGATCACAAGCTCCGTTGATATATGTTATAAGAACGTCTCCCCATTTTTTGTGAATTCCCGAAAAAGAGAGCCAAAATGACCCCAGAATTGTTGCTGCAATAAAAAAGAAAACGGACTTTCTAACCCTTCTCATTACCTATCCTCCAAAATCAATTCAAAACTTTCACCCCTATATTGTAGCATGTTTTTAGTCAGAACTTCAAGTCCTTGTTTGCAGGTTTTGAATTTACCGCGAAAGTTTTGTTTTAAGGTAGTTGACAAAAAAGGTGGTTTTCATGATATAATAATTGGCGGATGGGTAGCTTACGGATGAATGAATTTTTTGTGTGAGTGTTCCGGTTAGTCTGTGTTTTTGTTAGGCGGGCTGGTGTAGCTCAGTTGGTAGAGCAGCTGATTTGTAATCAGCAGGTCAGGGGTTCGAGTCCGTTCACCAGCTCCATTTTGTGGGAGAATTCCCGAGCGGCCAAAGGGAGCAGACTGTAAATCTGTTGCTATTAGCTTCGGTGGTTCGAATCCACCTTCTCCCACCATATCGTTTGGTATACGAACTGTTTTTTTGTGGCTTTGTATCCCAGTTTTTCATTTGGCGCATCTGCTTTCTTCACCCGTACTTTTCTTGATTCTTGTCAAATCAGATATTGTAAGTTGTTTTTCGAAACAAGAGCTTTTTGCGGCGTTTTTGCAAGGGATGATAACCGCGAATTCTCATTTATTGTGGATAAGTGATATAAATACAGACATTTATTGACGATAAACACAAAAATAAATGAATAAAAAAAGAATAAATAGTAAAATTAAAATTAAGAATATTGGAATTGTGATTGGGTTAGTGTATAATGCAAGTGTTCAAAGGGGTTGTTTTTTACGCGGCCATTTTAGGAAGTGCATTAAAGTTTTTTTAAGGAGTGTTTGAAAGTATGTTTAAAAGCGAGGAAGTAACTAAGAAATTGGTTGTTGCTACGTTGGTTTCTGTTGTGGTTGGAGTTGTTTTTTGTGGCGGCTGTTCTTGGAGCAAAAAAAAGGAAGCTACGCCCTCAGGGACCTCGGATACTACTCCAGTTGAGGTTCCACCTGTGGAAGTTCCCGAGACGAAGACAGATGAAGTGCCAGTAGATACCGCAAAAACAAAAGAGACGAAGAAAGAAGTGTAAACTTAAATTTGATCAGCGAGAGGGATCTGGGTAGTGTTTTACCGCCTGGGTCTTTTTTGTTGTATCTCTGTTTTAGGCAAGCCAAACGCCCGCATAAAGCGGGCGTTTTTCAGAGATTAGGGAATTCAGGATGCCGGTTAACTCAACATGCCTGCAACTTCCTCGGCGAAGTTATCTTCCCTCTTTTCGATTCCTTCGCCTCTTTCAAACCTTACAAACTGAATAACACGAATCTTTGTTCCAAGCTTTTCCGCCACAGAATTAATATATTTTGCAACGTTTATTTCGGGGTCCTTAATGAATTCTTGTTCTAGTAGGCAGCTTTCGCGGTAATATTTTGCGATACGGCCTTCCATCACCTTGATTGCAACATTCTCTGGTTTACCCTCGTTTTTTGCCTGGTTCATCAAAATTTGCCTTTCTTTTTCTAGCACATCAGGAGTTACGTCGCTTTTGTTTAACCAAAGAGGGCTACTTGCTGCAACCTGCATTGCAATATCCTTGGCCAACTCTTTGAAGGGCTCAGAAGAGGCAACAGCGCTTTCAACATCGAACGCAACCAACACCCCGATTCGTCCATCACCGTGGATGTAGGAATATGTGACCCCTTCAAAGCGCGCAAATCTCCTTATTTTCAGATTCTCTCCGATTACTAGGATCTTTTCCTTAAGAACTTCATCAACCGATTGTGTACCCAAAGAACAAGCTGAAAGGGCTTCAACATCGGATGGATTTTGGGTGGCAACGATCTCGGCACAAGCGTCAACAAACGCTATAAACTCCTTGTTTTTGGCCACAAAGTCGGTCTCTGAGTTTATTTCGATCAGCACGCCAACATCCGGTTTTGTTACTGCCGCAACAATTCCCTCTGCGGCAACGCGCCCTGCCTTTTTTGCTGCCACTGCAATTCCTCTTTCGCGCAGAATTTGGGTGGCTCTTTCTGCATCACCGTCTGCCTCCGTTAGCGCTTTTTTGCAATCCATCATTCCGCAGCTGGTTTTTTCTCTTAGCTTCAACACATCTTTCGCAGCAAAACTCATCGAAAATTTCTCCCCCTTCCGTTACTCAACAACTTCTCGTCGTTCTTGTTGCTCGCTAACCTGTGGCTCTTCAGCAAACCCTGCACCTTGCCTACCTTCCATAATGGCACTACCCATAGCTTGCACAAAAAGCCGGACCGCTCTGATTGCATCGTCGTTCCCAGGAATAACATAATCTATGTCATCCGGGTCACAATTTGTGTCAACGATCGCCACGGTTTTAATTCCGAGTTTTTTTGCTTCCATTATCGCTATTCTTTCTTTTTTAGGGTCGATAATAAACATGGCACCAGGCAGTTTTTTCATGTTTTTGATGCCACCTAAGAATTTCTCCAGTTTTTCCATTTCGAGCTTTAGTTTGCTGACCTCCTTCTTTGTTAAAGAATCGAAAGTCCCATCTTCTGACATCTTTTCAAGTTGCGCAAGCCTTGTGATTCTGAGGCGGATGGTTTTGAAGTTTGTCAACATTCCGCCCAACCATCTTGCATTCACATAATATGCTCCGGTTCTGATTGCTTCTTCTTTGATAGATTCGCTCGCCTGTTTTTTTGTTCCAACAAAAAGGATATCTCCTCCGTTTGCAACCACATCACGAATGAACATATACGCTATGTCCAATTTCTTTGCTGTTTTCTGCAAATCGATAATGTAGATTCCATTCCTTTCGGTGAAGATATATTCCGCCATTTTGGGGTTCCAACGTCTGGTCTGGTGCCCAAAGTGAACTCCCGCTTCCAAAAGCTGTTTCATAGAAACTATGTTCATTCAAAAAGCCTCCTAAATATTTGGTTTTTCTTCCGCTTTCCACTCTGCACAACCTGCAACCTTGCCAGTTACGGGCACCATGCACAGAAAATAGGAGAAAGCGTGTATGATGTTAAAACGTGCATCATGATATCACAAAATGCAATAATTTGCAAGATCGCAAGAATCTTTTCAAACAATTCGTGTGATGCTACAATGCACACCCCTCGAAATCAAGTGTGTGCATCGGTTTCAAATCGTTGAGCCGTTTTCAAGGACGGGACGGAGATTTAAGCTGTTGTCAAAAGACTTAACCACTTATCTGATTGCCCAGATTGACTTATTACTCTGCACGTTGGCGAGGGCAAAAAATCGATTTCTACGCTTTGCATCTTTCTTAATTCTTCCGCAAATTGTTTCTTAATATCTGATTTACCTGTGAAGAGCACCTTGCTTATTTTTCTGTGCGTTTCAAGTAAACTGTTAATGCCCGAATAGTTTAATTTTGGCTCGATAATCTTGTAATCTTCTGAAGGCCAATCATCAGATGGCGCACATTCATCAACAATATCCCAAAGTGCAATATTATTATTAAGCAACAGTGTCGCTTTCTCATCAGCATTCATTTTTCTTACATATAGGTCAATATCCGAATCTTTGGCTATCTGAGAATAATCAAAATCTGTAATACTGTACTTTTCATCAAGTAAACTTACTATTAAATGCCAAAATCGATTTTGGGGAGAACCGTAATAAAACCCACCAGTAGTCCAATCCTTACTGGGAAAAGAACCCAAGATCAGTATTTTACTATTATTATCAGCAACAGGATAGTATTGTGGATATTTGTCTTTTATGGGATGTATTATCATGCATCATCCTCGCTAAGGACTGAAATTTGGCGAGCTGTTAATACCATATGCTTATTTATTTTCCTCTTTTCAGGGGATAACTTTCATCTATTAGAAAAATAATGTTTCATCAATAGATGGTTGGTTTTCTGGATAACCTACCATCAAATGATACAATGTACACCCTTCGCTTTGCAAATAGTTTAACATTAGACAAATCGTTCGGCATTTGGATAAACGTTTGACATTTGAAATCCGGCGATTACACTGCATACGCATCTTGCCGCCTAAAGCCTGTGGCTTATGAGTTTTCTGCTATCGTGATAACGTATCCGTTATTGTCAGCAATCGCAAATTCTTTTACGCCGTAAAAGGTAGTGTGTTCTTCTACGAGTAGCTTGGCTTTGCTTTGGATATCCTTATAGAAATCTGCAAAATCATCTACCATAATGAATAGTGAAATAGACGGCTTACCTTGTCCGCCATAAGAATCGGGTATTCCCCACAGAAACTCTCTCGTTCCTGAAACATGATCTGCCCGCCATCTCTGGCAACAATCGCAAACTGAAGATTGCCATTTTCGCTCGGAACAGAAGTAACTTCGGTGAAGCCAAGAACATCCTTATAAAATTTCAGGCTGTCCTCGACACTTTCAACCATAAGGTTTGCAGTAATTGTTTTTAACATGATATTGTCTCCTCTCTACTAGAAAAATATGTTTCATCAATAGATGGTTGATTTTATGTCTAAAAGGATAGTGGATAGTTTTTAATACAATCAAACGCCCTTCAATTTCATGTAATATTATACACAAATGCTGAAATGGCAATAAAAATCCGAATAATCCAAACGCCATCCAGCAAAAGGGATATATCAGGGAAATAGATCTCGGTGAGTTGCGCGGTATCTGTCGAGGGTGAGATAATTATAATTGTTTGTCATTTCGATAAGCTGGAATTTGTTTGTATCGGATTATGGAAAAGGAGTAGAAAGTGGATGATTTTTATACTATTCTTCCTTGATTCCAAATCCAATCCACCGTCCGTCAATATCTTCTAAGGCAAACTCTTGATTATGATAATCTGTCTTTTGAAGCAGACGAATAATCTTTGCGCCTTTTTCAAGAAATTCACTCTGCAGTGCCTGTTGGTCACCTGTAATAAAGTACGCATCATATCCGTAGCCATAAAGTTCTCTGTTCGGGTGGACCCTATTTTTATTTGTCGATGTTAAAATAATTTCCGTACTATCGCGGTATAAGCAAACGTGGGGCTCTTTTGCATTCAAATATTCAACTGCGCGAAATCCCATTACAGCTACATAAAACTCAGATGTCCGTTCAATATTTGGCGTTGGAAAAACGCAATGGGACATGTAAAGATATTTTTTTCATTTTGAACCTCTTTTTGAATCACACAGCATGGACATAATTCATTCTCTGCAAATTCTAATTTACCAATTTCACTCTATTGTATCAAAGTTTGTCCTTTGATATGGTGCCGATGAAGGGATTCGAACCCCCATGGTTTCCCGGATGATTTTGAGTCATCTGCGTCTGCCATTCCGCCACATCGGCAATTTCTTCCAGCCCACATGATATCAGAAGCGCCACGAAATGTCAACTTTTCTGCGCCGTGTAGAGTTGATGTCTTTAGTGTTACAATTTATTTAAGGTGTCTCAAAATTTATCAATATTTTTCATGGATTTAGTTTATTGTGCTCACTTGGTTGTTTCTGTGCAAAGGCTATTTGACATGATGCATGTGTTGTGGTAAGCTCATGGCTGTGTGGTATGCCAATAAGTATGAGGAGCTGATCAACTCCGAGATTTTGAAAAATTGAAAGGACGATATTTCACGTGAAATGTAAGAAAAGTCTAGCACTGTTCTTTTGTGGGGTTATGGCGATCACCGGAACTATTTGCGCGCCGGTCGCAGTTGCTGTTAGCAGAGAGGCTCTTGAAAAAACAGCAAAGCTTAAGGCGGCAGAGCAAGAGGCAAATCTTGTTTTGGATCAACTAGCAAATTTCTTAAACGCGTTTTTTGCTGGATGGAAGCACGAGCCTCCAGATTCTAGGATAAAAGAGCTGGTCTCTTTGTTAGAGACTTCTCATCTGCACGTGCGACAGGCATTGTCTCTTTGCCAGCTTGGTGCTCACGGTAATGTGGATGATTTTATAATGTTTGCATGATGCGTGCTGCAATTTTGAGAAATGGTTTCAGACGCACGAACAAAAATTTCAGCAATTGGTGTCGTCAAGAGGGGCTGCCGCTGGCGCAGTTGATATTGCCGAAACGGGTGCGAGTGCATGCAAGCGAAAGTGGCTTTTTAGAGGATTTTCCTGTTGATGTTGTTTTCTTCCCTTGTTTCATCCATTGCCGTAGACCACGGATTAAATGTCTCAAATGCGGCAAAATTCATGTGGTTACCGCTCCGTGGGCACGAAAAGGCAGTAGATATACGTTGCTTTTTGAAGCTTATGCCATGCTTTTAGCTCAAAAATTGCCGATTGAACAAGCACGAAAATTCTTAAGGATAAGCCATACCTCGCTGTCTGCTATTGTCCGGCACTATGTTGACAAAAATGTTGCTGCCGATGATTTGAGCTCGGTTTCCGCCATTTGCGTTGATGAAACGTCTCTTAAGCGCGGTCAAAGTTATGTGACTGTTGTTGGCGACTCAGTTAACCGTCGAGTTATTGATGTTGAGAATGGTCGCGGCGCAGAGCAAGTTGTGGAATTTTCGTTGAAACTGGAAGAAAAAGGTGGGAACTGCAATAAAATTATGTGCGCGACAAGCGACATGTCATCCGCGTACTTGTCAGCAATTCAGGCGTGTTTTCCCAAGGCAACGCGAATAATCGATAAATTCCATGTTTCAAAATTGATGCGGCAGGCAATGAATAAAGTGCGACATGAAGAACAGGGGAAGCTGTCGAAGCGGAAGAAAGCGGGTAGAAAGTTGTTGATGCTTCCAGAAAACAACATGACTGAGGAGCAGAGAGCTAGGGCTAATGAGATTTGCAAACAATATCCGCACACAGGGAGAGCATTTAGGATGGTACAAGCATTCGACACTTTTTACAGAAGTAGGGACTTGAATGAAGCGCAAGAGCAATTTGGCAAATTAATAAGCTGGCTAAAAAGAAGCAGGTTAAAACCAATGAAGCATGTGGCAAAAACACTTGTAATGCACAAAGATGCGATTTTAGCATACTTTTTAACAAGGTTAACAAACGCTATGGCAGAAGGGATGAACAGCCTAATTCAGGCAGGCAAAAGAAAAGCGCGAGGTTTCAAGACCTTCAAGGGCTATAGCACTATGATTTATCTTACCTGCTCCAAAATAAATTTCGCCCCCATTCCACTTTTTCCGTGAATTTTCACGGAGTTAGGAAAAGAACCAGTCAACGCGGGTAGCGTATTGCCTCAAAATAAAATAGCATCCAAATCTGAAACGTTGACTCATAATAAAACAGCTGTGAAATGACTCTCCTTTCCGTCGTTTTAGTGTTGTCAGATGAGTTGGTACTTACCAAGCTTGCTCAACACATTTATCATACCACGTTTTAGTTGCGCTGGGTTAAGTTTTTTGTATTGCTCTGTAATTTGTTCTTGGCTGTTTGTGAAATGACTTTTGAAGCTAACAGCCGTCTGTATGGCGTTGTGGGCGTGTCATAACGTTTAATGATCTTGGCTCCATCACGGCTTTTGGACTGCAGTTTGACTGACGGCATGAAGAAATTTGTGTGTAACCGCAACAAGCTGTAATATTCATTGAGTAATTGAACCGCCTTGCCTCCCTTATACTGCTCATACCCTATGTTTCTGCGTACGATAGACCAGTTCTTTTGCTCAACATGGCAACCGTCATTCTTTTTGTACGGGCGGCTCCTCGTAAAACAAATGTTTTCTTGGCTACAATAGCGGAAAAGTTCGTGATTGATGAATTCCTGCCGTTGTCTGAATCAATCCCCAGCAAGGGAAATGGCAACCGCTCTCGAATATCCAGAAGTGCCTTGAATACGTGCTTTTGGGCCTTGTTGATTACCGCAGCTGTTTCTGTCCAACCAGTGCAAACATCCGTAACATCCAGTGTGTTAACATACTCTCCAGCAGTCGTTTCTCCACAATGAGCAACTAAATCAATCTCAACGAAACCCACTCTAGCATCATCCCATTCGGTTCCTAATCTTATTGGAATGTCCCGTTTCAGGAGTGTCCCAGACTTGGTTGTTGAGATGCCACGAAAACGTATTTTCTCCTTCTCGTGCTTCAGAAGTCTGTCCATTGTCGCAGCGAGATTTGATGCAGCTTCTCAAGAATTTCATCACTGCAATGAACCTCACCGAATTGCACAGAGAATCAAGTAAATCTTGCATGCCTGCCTTGAGGCGTTTACCGCTGGCAAAATCCATATATGCCCAGAACTTAATTAGAGCAGCTGCAACTTCTTGGCCATACTTCCGCTTGCGACCACCTCGTCGTCTTTGCCGCTTTGGCTCAAGCCTGTTTTGCGCAAAAACGTGAATCAATCGACTTCTGCTGATACCTGTAGTTAAGCAGATACTATCCAAGATGTCACCCTTGTTCTTCTTGGAAGCCTTTGAGTATTTTACCACATACCTGCCAATAATCTCATTTCTCGTTGCCATACTTAATTTAGTCACATTCAGCACCTCCGATTTCTACATCGGATGATACCAAATTTTCGATGCTATTTTATTTTGAGGCAACGCGCATCATTGACAAATCTACAGTCGGTTTCAAATTTTGAAAATTCATGGGTTGACAAATCAAAATATTTCGTATACAATGGGAAAGTCGTGTGCCGGCAGCTCGGATGTAGAAAGTTTTCAGTGGGTCTTGCACTGGTTGCTGTTGTGTGTTACAATTAGCGGCCTGGTGTTTTGGGGATGTAGCTCAGCTGGGAGAGCACCTGTTTTGCACGCAGGGGGTCAGGAGTTCGATCCTCCTCATCTCCACCAAGTTCAAAAGTGGCCAAGGTTCTGATTCGTGCTCTTTGCTTTAAGTTGGTTTGGTAAAGAGTAGGAACTGGTATCTGAGTTAAGGTGCTAGAGATGTACATTGATAATTGAATAACGGAAACTGCGATAGATAGAAATTATGTTATTTATTTGGAATATTCAAAGGGAAAAAGGGAAATTCCGAAAGGGTAACTACAATTTAAGTCGAGAGCAAACAAGAGCATAAGATCAAGCTACAAAGAGCGCAGGGAGAATGCCTTGGCACCGGAAGCCGATGAAGGACGCGATAAGCAGCGAAATGCCACGGGGAGTTGCAAGTAAACTGAGATCCGTGGGTGTCCGAATGGAGCAATCCACATGGTTGAAGACCATGTATCATGTGTTGAATAAAATAGGCACATGAGGGGAGACCGCCTGAACTGAAACATCTAAGTAGGGCGAGGAAAAGAAATCAAACGAGATTCCGAAAGTAGTGGCGAGCGAAATCGGAGGAGGCCAAACCAAGGGTAGAAATATCTTTGGGGTTTGGATAGTCTAAAGTGATCGCAAAGGTTAGCAGAATCGCATGGGAAGGCGAGCCATAGAGAGTGATAGCCTCGTAAGCGAAAACTGGAGCGAAGGGGACTAATCCAGAGTACTGCGGCACACGAGGAATGCCGTGGGAATGAGGGGGGACCACCCTCCAAGCCTAAATACTAACCGGTGACCGATAGAGTAATAGTACTGTGAAGGAAAGGTGAAAAGAACCCCGGGAGGGGAGTGAAAAGAACCTGAAACCCTGTGCTTACAAGCAACTAGAGCACGTCAATGTGTGATAGTGTACTTTTTGTAGAACGGTCCGGCGAGCGTATGTATGCAGCAAGGTTAATGACTTGAAGGTCAGGAGCCGAAGCGAAAGCGAGTCTGAATAGGGCGAAAATTTGAGTTGCATGCATAGGGCCCGAAACCGAGTGACCTACCCATGTCCAGGTTGAAGTGAAGGTGAAACTTCATGGAGGACCGAACCAACCGCTGCGAAAAAGTGGTGGATGAGGTGTGGGTAGCGGAGAAATTCCAATCGAACTCGGAGATAGCTGGTTCTCCCCGAAATAGCTTTAAGGCTAGCCTCGTGGAAAAACGATTATCGGAGGTAAAGCACTGACTGGGATAGGGGCCGAAAGGTTACCGAACCTTATCAAACTAAGAATGCCGAATAATTATACACGGGAGTCAGACTGCGAGAGATAAGTTTCGTAGTCGAAAGGGAAACAGCCCAGACCCACAGCTAAGGTCCCAAAGTGTGTTTGAGTGTAGAAGGATGTGGTGTTGCAAAGACAACCAGGATGTTGGCTTAGAAGCAGCCACTCATTAAAAGAGTGCGTAATAGCTCACTGGTCGAGTGATACTGCGCCGAAAATGTAAGGGGGCTAAAACACACACCGAAGCTAGGGCATCAGACGTTATTTTTGACATATCGTAAGATACTAGAGAATACGAGAGATGGGTAGGGGAGCGTTGTATGATTGGGTGAAGCCATAGCGAAAGCGGTGGTGGACTTCATACAAGAGAGAATGCCGGAATGAGTAGCGAGAATTATGTGAGAATCATAATGGCCGAAAACCTAAGGGATTTGGAGGAAGGTTCGTCCGCTCCAAGTAAGCCGGGAGCTAAGGCGAGGCCGAAAGGCGTAGTCGATGCACATACGGTGGAGATTCCGTAGCCGCCAAAACATTTAAGTAAAGTGACACTGAGGAAGGTTGTGACCCGGGCGATGGTTGACCCGGGCGTAAGGGACCGAAGATTAGTAGGGAAGCACAGGTGGAATCAGGCGAGAAAAGCTTTATGGTATATGTGAGGCGCCCGTACCGCAAACCGACACAGGTAGGTAGGAAGAGGATTCTAAGGCCAACGGGAGAAAGGTTGTTAAGGAACTCGGCAAAATTGCCCCGTAACTTAGGAACAAGGGGTGCTTGTGCATATTAAGTGCATGAGCCGCAGAGAATAGGTCCAGGCGACTGTTTATCAAAAACACAGGTCTGTGCTAAATCGAAAGATGAAGTATACGGGCTGACACCTGCCCAGTGCTGGAAGGTTAAGAGGAGAAGTGCAAGCTTCGAATATAAGCCCCAGTGAACGGCGGCCGTAACTATAACGGTCCTAAGGTAGCGAAATTCCTTGTCAGGTAAATTCTGACCCGCACGAATGGTGTAACGATCTGGACGCTGTCTCAACAGCCTGCCCGGCGAAATTGTAGTACCGGTAAAGATGCCGGTTACCCGTGACAAGACGGAAAGACCCCATGGAGCTTTACTGTAGCCTAATATTGAGTTTCGGTATTTGATGTACAGGATAGGTGGGAGACTATGAGCCCAGCGCGTCAGCGTTGGAGGAGTCAACCTTGGGATACCACTCTTCATGTATTGAGAATCTAACCTGCGGCCATGAAACTGGTCGAGGGACAGTGTTAGGTGGGCAGTTTGACTGGGGCGGTCGCCTCCAAAAAAGTAACGGAGGCGTTCAAAGGTTAGCTCGACACGGACGGAAACCGTGTGAAAGAGCGCAAACGTATAAGCTAGCCTGACTGCGAGAGTGACAACTCGAGCAGATACGAAAGTAGGAGTTAGTGATCTGGTGGTAATGTGTGGAAATGCCATCACTCAACGGACAAAAGTTACCCTGGGGATAACAGGCTGATCTCCCCCAAGAGTTCACATCGTCGGGGAGGTTTGGCACCTCGATGTCGGCTCATCGCATCCTGGAGCTGAATTAGGTTCCAAGGGTTTGGCTGTTCGCCAATTAAAGCGGTACGCGAGCTGGGTTCAGAACGTCGTGAGACAGTTCGGTCCCTATCTGTCATGGGCGCAGGATATTTGAGAGGAGCTGTCCCTAGTACGAGAGGACCGGGATGGACGCACCTCTGGTGCACCAGTTGTCGTGCCAACGGCATAGCTGGGAAGCTACGTGCGGTAAGGATAAACGCTGAAGGCATCTAAGCGTGAAGCGAACCTCAAGATAAGATATGCCACTGAGTTAATCAGGTAAGACCCCTTCGAGACTAGGAGGTAGATAGGCATGCGGTGAAAGTGTAGTGATATATTGAGCTAGCATGTACTAATCGGTCGAGGGCTTGATCTTTAGTTCTTATGCAAAGCAGATGACGTTATTCAATTAAAGTGTGTACTGAATCCGGTGTAGATGACGGCAAGGGAACACCTGTTACCATACCGAACACAGAAGTTAAGCTTGTTGGTGCCGAAGATACTTGACGGGCAGCTGTCTGGGAAAATAGGGATATGCCGGAACCAAAAAATAGTCGGTGGAGGAAGTTATTTCTCCACCGATTTGAGAAGTTTTTAGAATCTTAAAAAATTTTAGAAAAGCAAGAAGTTTTGGGGAGTTAGACGTTGATTTGAGAGGAAGTTCGAGGAAAAGAGGATAGGCACCACTAGCTCAGCTGGCAGAGCAACTGACTCTTAATCAGTGGGTCCTGGGTTCGAATCCCCGGTGGTGCACCATAAAAAATGGGAATGGGACGAAAACATTTTAAATATGGTAAAAAAGAAGATTTACGAACGCTGTGGGAAAAGGAACGCGAAGAATTATTTTGTGATTTATTTGTGAGAAAAGAAAAAAGAGATCGTTGGAAGTCGTTTTTGGCCGATGGGCGACGGCGGATTGGCATTTTGGATGAGTTTAATCATAAAGCTTTGAATGTGCTTGATACGCGCAAGATATATTGCGACTTTGATTTGAAAGGTATGAATACAAGAAGAATTTCTGAACTTGAAGAATTAGTTTTGGAATTATCAAGTGGTAAAGCAAATGATAAAAACGTAGCTTGTTATATGTTCGGTGAGGAGATTTCGTCTGTTCAGGGCGGGTATGAGATTAGTGTTGCGAAGTCATCTATGTTTGTGGTTGACCTCGAGATAAGAGAGATAAGAACGGCCTTGCGTCTTTTTTGTGATGGTACGCTCTTCTTTGGCGCTGCAATGATGATAGGCAATAATGTTGGTTTGGTAAAGGGCGAGTTTTATTTTGATCACCCGTTATATGTTTTGTTAGACGATATTGCTATGTGTTCTCAAAAAAGGCAGGGAGACACGATGAAAGGTGACTTTTGGAATGAATAAATTTTTGGCGCGTGGTTGTGTGACCTTTTGTGGCATTGTGTTGCTTGTAACTTTCGGCAGTAGCGTACGTGTGTTTGCTGAGCCTAGCGAGAAACCTGGTGAGAACAAAGATTTTGTTCCGGTCTTTAAAGGGGAAAATGATAGAAAGTTGTGGTTGACTTCGTCTGATGGTGTGTTTGAATTTATTGTGGATGAAACTGGGAAATATGCTAAACTTATGTGGTGCTCTAAGAATGAAGAAACAGTTGTGATTCCGTCCGAAGTTACTCGTGATGGTAAAAGTTATAAAGTTTTTGAGGTTAATGAGCAGATTTGGGAACGTATTTCGCGAGACAAAATTCAGACGATTGAAATAGCTGAGGGTGTTAAAAATTTCGACTTTGGTTATTTTTGTGGCGTACATAATCTTAAAAAGCTTATTATCCCACAGTCTTTGAATATGAATGGTTTAGATTTATCTTGCTTGCACGGCGATGTTGAGTTTGTGCTTAATCGGGCTGATTATGTTAATGAAAATGGCATTATTTACAGCGCAGACAAAACAGAGCTTTATTATTTTGCGAGAAAAAATGCAAAAAGCTTTGTGGTTCCTGCGTCGGTAAAGAAGATCGCTCCTTATGCGTTTACGGGGGCAAGTGAAGTTGATGTGGATTTAAGTTTGGCTAAATCTCTTGAGGAAATTGGTGCAGAAGCTTTTCTTCATAGCCACATGAAAAATGTTGTCATTCCGCGCAAAGTCAAGGTTATAAAGAGACTGGCTTTCGGCGGGTGCCCACTGGAAACTATTGCGTTTCTTAGCAAAGGGTCAAATCTTACTATAGCAGAAGAGGCATTTCGTGCAAAAGGTGCAACAAAGCGAACTATATATGTGCCCGGGGAACAAAAGCTTCTTACTTTGAAAAATTGAGAGCGTCTGGTTATCCGATTCCCGAAAAAAACATTGTAGAAGTTGCTGACTCTGGGTTTGCCGATTCTGTGGTTATAATATGCGGTGGCGTGGGTGTTGTGTTGTTGGTTATTGTCGTTTGTGTGTGGCGGAAAAAACGAAGTAGATCTCAGATCAAATGATGTGCTATAATGTAGATGTGTCAATGATGAGCAATTTCCCATATTTTAATAATCTTTGTTGCTTTGTCATGAGCAGAAAAAACAGCAAATAAACGATGCTTTCCAAGCATTCCGAAAATCAAAGCACATCGCTTTCTTGTACCTTTCTTGTGTTTTGACAAGAAAGGTACCCAAAGAAACAAACCAGAGAGAGGATCGCGAACTCCCTCTCTCTGGACTCTCTCCCACAACGCTTTTTTCCAGAGTCCAAGGTTGTTTACTGTGAGATTTTGTTGAGTGTCTGAAAAATCTCACGTCAATTGTAACGCTACACAAATTAGATGTGCTATAATAACGGTAGGAAAGAAGGATGATCCTCCTTAGCTCAGTTGGTAGAGCATGCGGCTGTTAACCGCAGGGTCGTTGGTTCGAGCCCAACAGGGGGAGCCAGAAACGCTTTTAAATAGCCAAATAGCGCGGAGTGGAGCAGTCTGGAAGCTCGTCGGGCTCATAACCCGAAGGTCGTAGGTTCAAATCCTGCCTCCGCAACCAATGAAAAAACGCTTGAGAATCAGGTCTCAGGCGCTTTTTGTTTTGGTATTCTTTGCCTTTCTGCATCTGCTTCTTCACTGTGCTTTTTGCTAAAAAAACCGCATGATGATGCCGTTTTGATGGTGCATTTGCAAATTCCAAAACTCGGGGCAAGTTTTTTCGCGTGCTTTCCAAGCATTCCGGAATTAGAAGCACATCGCTTTCTCGTACTTTTTTGTGTTTTGACAAAAAAGTACCAAAAAAACAAACCAGGGGGAGATTGCGAACTCCTCCCCCTGGACCCTCTCCACAACGCTTTTTGCCAAAGTTTAAAGTTTTTGTTTTAAATATCGGAATGTTCGGAAAGAAAAGAATCGACTTTAAGCAGGAAGGTAGAAAGCGAATTTGTCGCGAATTTCGGAGTACTTGGAAAGTAAACAAAAAGCAGTTCGTCCCGAAGTCTCGGTCAGCATTTGGTTTTTGCGCTGACCAAGCTCTCGGGACGGGTTTAAGCACTAAATTGGCGTTGGGTTGTGCGAAATTGTATAATAACAGATTACGAATCCCCATGTACCCAATGCTTGCTTTCCTCAGAACCGCTGACAATGTTTGTTAACGGTAGGCGCCAGCCGGTCGCTATTGGTCCTATGTCAGTTACCGGTTGCCCTGGTAAGACGGTGTTCTGGGCAATTTCCAAAGTGATGTCGCCATCGGATAAGAACAGAGCTTTCCACCAAATAGGTGCCTTAAGGCCGCGGGACATAAGAGAATCGAACAAAGAACGACCAACCGTAGGATCAATTTCCCGATGTGGTCTCTTCTTGGTGAGTAAAAAAATCCTGTTAAGGACCGTATCGGTTAGCTCTGCGTATGTTCTGTCTAGTTGCACAAACTTCATCGAGAGCCAACGGCTAGAATCATACGTTGCCATGCGCGCTGTGTGCAGTTCAACAGAATGCAGGCAGGCCAAGAAAATCTGCAACAGGGTCCCCAACAATTCAAGACGCTCTGCACCCATGTTTACGGGCCTTAATATCATCGTTAATGGATCTCTGTTTCCTTTTATCTTTCTGATTTCTTCGCTTTTTTCGGCAAAAGCCGTCCGAACAATATTCTCCAATTCATCGGCCGTTCTTTTGGGTTGAGCTGTTGTTATCTTCTGGCTTGAATTGTTGTACGTGTTGTTTTAATAAGCTTATCAAATTAGCCGTGTTTTGTTGACCATGTCGGTATGCTGCTATCGCGTTTGCGTTTTCGTCAGCAGCTGGATTGTGTCGGTCAGTCAAAACAGGCACCGCCGTTCTTAGAACAAGTTGCCTGATGTATCTTTGCCTGCTTTGCTGCCATTGTGCTGATTTGTGACTTTCATCTGATGCCTGGAAGTAATCAATCATAGTTCTTTGCAAAGTATAAAGCAAAATAGCAAGGTCTACTCTCATGGCTTCGTGCTGCAAAAAAGAAAGACAGCCGGGAGGTGGCATTGTTTGTTCTTTTGCAATACGATATATTTCACGGCAACAGCCAGCGACGGCATTTCTTTTTACAGGGTCTTGCTCTTGCGCCATTAACCGTAACAGGATATTTTTCTGGGTGCCGAGTAACCCATTAGTAACGCCATGCTCGTGCTCGTTATCAACAGTTATTGGATTTATCGGCTGACCAAATTCCACGCGTGTTACAGGAATTTCTACATTGGCAATGTCCCTTTCTGCTTCTTGTGAAGCAGATGTTCCTGCTTTTATGGTCCACACGCGTGATTGGCCTGGTTGCAAACCCTTTGCAGATATTTGGTTTATTTCTCCACCAAGGACTATTTGCGTTTCATCGCTTTGTTTTGTTTTTGTCGGAACCAATCCCAAAACAAGCTTGGGCAGTTGGTTCGTTCCGGGAGCTGTCATTGCAAACACTACAATTCTGTAGGCTGTGCCGTCGCGAGCATGGCCATCGGGATTAAGGTCATTTATGCCCAGAAGCTCGCCAAACAGCTCCGGGTTTAAATATCCGCCGTTAGGACCTGCTTGATTTTCGCATCCTTTCTCTGTGGTGTCAACTACCAGGGCTTTCATGCCGTTTCGCTGCAAAATCGCTGTTGGTAGAAAAGCAGCATAAGCAGTTGGGGTGATTGTTGAAGAGACAGTTGCTATTGCGAGAGAAACACACAGAACTTTCTGAAATTTTTTGTTTTTCTTCATAAAATATCTTCCTTTCAAAATTTTGGAGTTGATCAGCTCCTTATGTTTTGTGAGTGTACCAAATGTCTACAAGTTTATCACAGTACACGCTACATGTCAAACAGCGCTTTCGCAACAACAAATAAATTGATGCTATAATCCAGATTTGTGAAGAACATTTGCGAGTTTTAGGATATATTCCACAAAATACTGATTGACTGAACACATGAGCGCTTCTTATCGTTTGCTTTTGTAACCAGCAATTGATTGGTGGGTAATTAAATTTGCAACAGCGAAAACGAATAAAAAAGCTTGCATTTTTGTCGTATACATGTTATAATCTAGGTGAGAATGTGAGACGAAGTTGGCTAGAGTGAGGTGTTTCTCACTCTTTTTGTTTGTGATTTTATGATCTCTGCGTAAGGAGGGCAAATGCCGGATTTTGGCTTTTCGAAGGAGAATCTGGCATGCTATAAGATGAATAAAAAAGATTTTTTTCTGGCGTTACGAGCGATTTCTGAAGAAAAAGGGATGGATATTTCATACCTAATTGAAAAGATAAAAAATGCGATGTTGATTGTTGCAAGAAAAGAATATAATGCAACTCAGAACGTGTTTGTGGAAATTGATGAAAAAGCCGAGAAGTTTGAGGTTGAGATTGAAAAAACTGTCTCGGATGAGATTCTTGACCCGGCAAGTGAAATTTCGATTGCTGATGCTCAAAAATTTTTGAAACATGCAAAGGTCGGGGACTTTGTTCGAATCAAATTGGACACAAAAAAAGTGGGAAGAATTGCTGCCCAGGGAGCTAAACAGGTGATTAAGCAGGGAATCAGAGAGATAGAACGAGACAAAACATTTTTTGAGCTTAAGAAAAAAGAGGGGCAGATATTAACTGCATCGGTCTTTCAGGTGACTGATCCGGCCAAGGGGTTTGTTACAATCGACATAGACGGAGTTGCTGTGATTTTGCCAAAATCGGAGCAGCTTCTGGGGCAAACGCTTTCGGAGGGCGATATGATAAAAGTATATGTATCTGAAGTGTTGAATGCGGATAAGGGGCCCAAGATAATGGTTTCGAGAACTGGCACAGATTTTATTGAAAAGTTGTTTGAACTGGAAATTCCGGAGGTTGCAGATTCAACGGTTGAGATTGTTGCGGTGGCGCGAGAAGCGGGGATTAGAACAAAAGTGGCGGTTGCAAGTAATAACGAGAACGTGGACCCGGTGGGAACCTGCATTGGACAAAGAGGGATGCGAATAAACAGAATTGTCAGTGAGCTTGGAAGTGAAAAGCTGGATGTTGTGAGATATGAAAAGGAGCCCGCGGATTTCATCAAATCTGCTTTGCTGCCGGCAACGGTTATTGAAGTCAAAATAATTGATGAAGAGAGTAAAGAATGCGAAGTGATTGTCCCGGATGACCAGATTTCTTTGGCGATTGGGCACAAAGGCCAAAATGTCAGGCTTGTGGCGAAACTTACGGGGTACAAGATTAATGTAAAAACGAAGGACGATCTTATAAATAAGCTCGAAGATAAAATAGACAGAGTTGAAGAATCTGAAGTTGAAAAGCAAAGCTAAAAATCCCATTCCATCTTCGAAATATTGAAAGGTTTTGCCTCGATGCAAGCAGCTTTATAATCATCCCCCAATTTGTTTCTTTTGGTGCCTTTTCTTGGCAACCCAAGAAAAGCACGAGAAAGCGATGTGCGTGAAGTTTCGGAGTGCTTGAGAAGCAAGGGAAGTGAATTTGTTGCGAACTCGGAATATTTGGAAAGCAAAGGAAGGTAAGTGAATGAGGGAAAAGTGCGAAAGAATGTGCATCTGTTGCCGAACGCACAAGCAAAAATCAGAGATGCTTCGTTGTGTGAGGCAAAAGGGTGAAGATGTTGTGTTAGATTTGAAACAGAGCTTGTTTGGTAGAGGCGCTTATATTTGCGCGGATGTGCAGTGTATAAAGAGAGTTAATAAAACTGGGGCGTTAAGGAGAGCATTTAAATCGAACATAAAGCCCGAAGTTTTTGATTGCTTGAATAAGATTGCGAAAAATCTGGAGGATTCATTTGGAAAAAACGAAGAGTTTTGAGTTTAAAAAATTGAAAAATATTCTTTCGGTGGCAAGTAAGTCCGGGAAAGTTTGTTTGGGGTTTGATGTGGCAAAGATGGCGCTGATGACTGGGAAAGGTCTTCTTTTGCTTCTTTCTGATGGACTCTCTGAAAATACAAAAAACGCGATGATCAATATAGCTTCCCGTTCTCATGTGAAATATAGAGTTATTGGAACTAGTCTTGAAGAGTTCAGTGATATCGTTGGTAAACGTGTTGGAGTTGTGGTAATTATTGATCGGGGATTCGCCTCTAAAATAGATGAGATTTGGGAAGAGGAAACAGGAGGAGATTTATGTTAATTAAATACCGTGTTCACGAATTGGCCAGAGATTTTGATGTGCAAAACAAAGAGATTATTGCTCTTATTTCGAAATATTTTGGGGTGCTCAAGAAGCACATGACTTCGCTTAGTGAAGAAGAATTAAACGTAGTGTTTGAATATTTCACCCAAATGAATCAGGTGGAGAGCCTTGAAAAATATGCGGAAAGAAAAGAGAGGTTTGCTCACCTGGAAGTGGCGGAACAAAAAAACGCGGGGGATAAAGCAAAAATACAAGATTCGACTGCAAAAACTGCACCCCAAAAAGGTTCAGCAGCTGTGGGAGAAACTTCAAAACAAGTTCCAAGGCAGAGAACCGGGGTAAGGACGTCCGCTCCTGCCCAAAAACCGCCGACAAGAAGCAATCAGGTCACGGTTGGGATACGAACAGTCAATGTTAATCTCGATAAATATAACGAACGCTATGAGGCAATGACACAGCCTACAAAAGATAATTTTGTGACCAAACAAAAATTTGGGAACAGGCAGCAGAGAAACCGTAACTTTAGAAGAGAAACTGAAGCGGATAAGCTCCACAAATTGGAACTTGAAAGGCAAAGAAGGCAGAATTTGAAAGTGTTACTTCCAGATGAGATTTTGGTTGGAGATTTTGCCTTAAAGCTTAAGGTCACTTCGTCCGAAGTAATCAAAAAGTTGATGAGTCTTGGTGTGATGGCAAGCGTTTCACAAACAATAGATTTCGACACTGCGTCGATTGTGGCCAACGAATTGGGATTCAAGGCCGAAAGAGAAATTGTGGTTACGATTGAAGAGCGGTTGTTTGTTGCACGGGAAGATTCGGATGATGATCTTGAGAAGAGAAGCCCGGTTGTTGTGGTCATGGGTCACGTTGATCATGGAAAAACCTCACTTCTTGATGCGATAAGAAACACAGCGGTGGTCGAAAAAGAAGAGGGTGGAATTACCCAACACATAGGGGCATACAGTGTTCCAGTTGACGAAAGATACATTACTTTTTTGGATACTCCGGGGCACGAAGCGTTCACAGCAATGCGGGCAAGGGGTGTTCAAACCACAGATATTGCGGTGTTGGTGGTTGCGGCGGATGATGGGATTATGCCACAAACGGTCGAAGCAATAAATCACGCAAAAGAGGCAAATGTAAATATTATTGTTGCCATAAACAAGATAGATAAGCCTTCTGCGAATGTTGAAAAAATAAAACAAGAACTCACCGAACATAATCTTGTTCCTGAGGAGTGGGGCGGCGACACCATTTGTGTGCCGGTTTCTGCAAAGCAAAACCAAAACGTCGAGTTGTTGCTTGAGATGATTTTGCTGGTTGCAGACATGAAAGATCTAAAGGCAAATCCGAACAAGTTGGCTAAAGGTGTGGTGATTGAGGCAAGGTTAGATAAGGGCAGAGGGCCACTTGCGACGTTGCTTGTTCAAAACGGAACCTTGCATGTTGGTGATGTTATTATTGCAGGGACAGCAATTGGGAAGATTAGAACGTTGCAGGATAGTAATGGCAGAAAGATGAAGCAGGCAGGTCCTTCAGTTCCGGCCGAGGTAACAGGGCTTTCGGTTGCACCTTCCGCCGGTGATGTTTTTAATGTGGTGGAAGATGAGAAGTTAGCAAGAGAGCTTGTTGAAAAGAGAAAATTCGGACTCAAAGAGGAAATGTTCAAACAGGTTCAAAAAGTGACGTTAGATAACCTGTTTGAGCAGATTGCAACGGGTGAGATAAAAACCCTCAACATCATTGTGAAGGCTGATGTTCAGGGGTCGGTCGAAGCGCTCAAACAGTCGCTTGAAAAACTTTCGCACAAAGAAGTCAAGGTTAAGGTAATACATGGCGCAGTTGGTGCAGTTAACAACTCAGATATGATGCTTGCTGAAGCTTCTAGTGCAATTATCGTTGGTTTTAACGTGCGGTCAGATGCTATCGCCAGCGAGTTGCAGAACAAAAGCAGCGTTGATGTCCGGTTTTACAGGGTAATATATGATGCGATTGACGAGATTAAGTCGGCCATGAGAGGTTTGCTTACGCCTAAAATCCGGGATGTTGAACAGGGAAGAGTTTTAGTGCAGCTGGTTTATAAGATCTCGAACATTGGAACAATTGCTGGTAGCCGTGTGCTTTCAGGCAAGGTCACAAGAAATTCAAAGATTAGAGTTGTGCGTGACGGAATTATTATTGCTGACGAAAGCGTTGCATCGCTTAAGCAACAAAAAGAAAATGTTAAAGAAGCACTTGAAGGCTTCGAATGTGGAATATTGCTTGGCAAATTCTCTGATCTTAAAGAAAACGATATTTTGGAAGCTTATACACAGGAAAGCTATATTGACGATAAGGTCGATGAATAGGTGGGTTTATATGAACGAGAAAATAAAAAAAATTGTTGTGAGTCTTTCGATTCTTGTGTCTTTGGGTTGTTTTGGATACATGGGGTATGAAAAGATTTCTGACAGGATTGCAAAAAAGCATTTGGATGAGATTTTGGAAGAGGCACAGAGTGCGGATGAAGTTGATGAAGTTCAGGTTGACGGCTACCCTAAGGATTTCGTCAAAGACCCTCGGATCATGAATATTTACGAGCAAAATCAAGACGTGGTAGGTTGGGTTATGATAGACAACACAACGCTTAATTATCCGGTTTTTCAGCGGAAGGACGACGCAGATAAGGATCCGGCGGAAGGTTTTTTTTATCATAGGAGAGGTATTAACAAAGAAGATCTCAAGATTGGCGTGCCATACGCGGATTACAGGGCTGACCTGAAAAAACCGAGCAAGAACATAGTGATTTATGGGCACAACATGGGCCAGAGTGATGTTATGTTTGGGCTGTTAAAACATTACGACAAACTAGATAGATATTGTGATAACAACGCTAAAAAGGCAATTGAATTTTATAAAAAGCACACCGTAATAAAGTTTGATTCGGTTTATGAGTCGAACAAATATAAGATTGTTTCAATTTTCATTATGGATGGCAAAAATGTCTCTGAGTTTAATTATGTTACTTTTGTGGAAGAAACCGCTGATTTTAATAAATTTATAAACCAGATAAAAAATCGGTCGCTGCTTGATTTGGGGGTGGATGTGAACACAAGCGATTCTTTTTTGACCCTTTCCACGTGCTCCTATGAAGAGGGTGACTTCAGACTTGCTGTGGTCGCAAGAAAGCTCAGAAAGAACGAAGGTGAAGATCTGGGCGATGTTGAAGTGAAAGACAATGAACATCCGCTTATGCCTAAACGTTTTTATGATACACATGGGGGCAAGGCTCCGAAATTTGAAACAAAAGACTATCGCCCTGCGACTGCGGTAAGAGCGGCGGCTGCTGTTGACGAGCAGCTTGAATTTGAGAGTCCCAAAGACGAATATGTTATGATTAACGGCAGCAAAAAACACAGAAAGCCGTTTAAGGTTATTTGTGACATGGTGGAAAATGAAGTGGGGTCCGATTTCCCAGAAGAAGCAGTTAAAGCTCAAGCGATAACTTCTCACAGCAAGCTGCTTTTCAACAACAAAAAGGGGACGGCTCCTGATGTTGGGTTGAAACCGGCCAGCGAAAGAACAAAAGAAATAGTCAAAAAAGTGATGAACAGAGGGGTTTTTTACCATAACGAAATAGCCGAAACAACCTGTTTTGATTGTTCGGCTGGCAGAACCAACAGTTCCATGGACATATGGGGCTTTGAAGCTCCTTATCTTGTGAGCGTTAAAAGTCCGTATGATAAGGAGGCGCCAAGATATGAGCAGACAAATGTTTATCCACGCAAGGAACTGATAAAACTTTTCAAAGAGGGCCTGGATTTGGATTTGGAGGAAAATGATGTTGAGCCCCGGAAGTGGTTTAAAACATTAAATCGCACAGATGGTGGATATAACCACGAGATGCGTATAGCAGGCCACACTGAGTGCATAAGTCCGATTACGAAAAAAAAAGTTCCGATTACTGGCAAGCTGATCAGACAGTTTGTTTTGCCAGAAATCGGTTCTTCAAAATTTAAAGTGGGTTACAGCAAAAAGCGCGATAGCTTTAAGTTCATTTCCTACGGTTATGGTCACGGAGTTGGTCTTAGCCAGTGGGGAGCGAAGTTTTATGCTGAGAAAAAAGGCTGGGATTATGTTAAAATCTTAAAGCATTATTTCCCGGGGACCAAAGTCAAGAAAATATATAGATAGCCCTTTCTCTTGCAGTCGCTCTCACCTTTTTCGATGACAGATCATGCTCCAGCACCGCGGCGGCCAGTCGTTCGGGTTTGAGAAAGAGGGAATCCAGCCGGGCCGGCCGATCAAGAAGCCTTCTGTCGCTTGCATGTACGACGGCCCCTGAAGCGCAAAGAACGTGTCCGCAAAGTTCGTGTGGTCGGCGGGGTTTGTCTCCGCCGGCCTACGTACCGTGCGAAGCAACGTGATAAGAGAGGCGGATCCTCGTTCGTGAAGGGGACCAGCGATTTTGCTGGCGCGCGTTGTCAACACAATTGGCGATTTGCACAATGGCCACAAAAGTTCGTGGCAGAGTCCGGGGTCCGTAGACAGAAAGCGGTCAAGCGCGACGGCTCCAGCCCAAAATGGGGGCGGCTCAACGTTGCGCCAAAACGGGCCGCGCTCCGGGTCCAAGTAGGCCTCCACGCCAGAGTCTTCCACGCTTTTCAGGGATATCGGCTCCGAGCGCAAGAGAGCAGGTGTATCAGTCGGCAACAAAACAACGCGCACGCCGCTCGGAAGCAACGCTGCCACCTCGTGGAGACGTTGCCCGAAGGCAACCTGCATTGAGCGGTGCGCTTTCCACAAAAATGTTTGAAGGCAAATTCCAAAAATATTACGAACGTTTGATGCGTTTTTTGCTTGGGCCACTAATCTGCTAATTGCATCACGGTTCATGCCAATAAGACCATTCGGAATTTCGCGTTCGGCATCAGCTTTTATTGGTTTGGGGTCGCAGAAAACCATCTTTATTATGGGAACCCTTTCTTGCGTTGTCACTTGCCTTCGATCTGATGGAATTTGTTGATAAAAAACGGGCTCTTTGAACTCTGGTATTGTCCACGGGTACGCTTTTTGCGCCGCCCGATACGTTTTTTGCGCTGCATCCTTGAGCGATTGATTTTGATGAATGACACTCAAAAAAAATAGCGGATAACCGATCTTTCCTTCCCATTCAACGCTAAACGCCACGATTTCTTTGCTCCTGTCATCCTCTTTCATGTCGTTTAATGCTCTAAACCAGTTAAGCGTTTGCCGATTTTTAAAAAATTGCTTAGGGTCGTTTTCTTCTTTGTTCCCCCACAGGGCATCTGCGAGTGTGTCGGTGCTTATTCCTACACTCTTGGATCTATCTTCCAGATCGTACACCCCATCGCAGCATAAGAGACTGGCTTGATTCCTGAAAAAACGCTTGCCGCAGCGAGAACAATACATAGGACTTTCTGAAACCTTTTCTTGTGAGTCATAATTAAAACACACTCTCCCTCTTTTTCTTCTTTTTCTAAAGTCAAGAACTAAACACATAGCCCTCATGTCTTAACTTGCCGCATAACATTTGTACCCGCGGAGCCGATGCCGCTGCGCACAAGACACTTTAGCTATCATACCTTGGCCCGTTTGTGCCGGGGCTTTATTTTTTAATACCTAAAAAAGTTGCAGGCGGCATGGTTGCCTTGCAGAACCTAGACTTACAAGTAAGTTCTGGTGGGGATGATTTAAGAAGCAAGTGAAAACTCTGACCGTCATCCAGAGATTTGAGATGGGCTGGGATTGCTTCTTTCGCCTTGCAATTCGGGCAGCAGCAAATGCAACAACAATCAGCGCCCGATTCTTTCCAAAACGACAGCTGAGCAGTTGGCGAAACCTTAGCGTCAGCGAAAAGCCGCAGCAACCTCATTTTGCCCACGCCAGGCTCCGAAAGAACGCAAGTGTTCTGGTGCTGCACGGCAGTAGCCTCACGAATATAAACCGGCCAAGAGCATAGCTCTGTGTTGTTATTTCCACGCTGCCAAAAGGCAATCTTCAGTGGTCTTTGGTGTACCCATATAAATGTTTGTCCGCACATCCCCAACACGGTTTTTATTTTTTTGGGGTCAATTTCGTGGCGAACCAACCTAAAAACTATATCACGATTCAAACCAATAAACCCGTTGACACATTGATGTCGGACATCTGTTTGTGGTGCTTTTGTAACCAGCAACACATGCGTTACAGAAATCTTTCCTGGACTTGTCTCGGTTGCGGGAACAGCTGGCTGGTACCCAACCAAATCGTAGGCGTTATAGGGTAGCTTGCGAAGGCCGCGCAATACAAATTGACTGCATAATCTAGCACTCTCCGTCGCTTCCTGGGTATCAGGAACAGCTACTACAAAATTTTTTTTGTAGTCTGGCCAATCTTTACACGTCACGTCAATGGCTCTTGCTTGCAAACCACCATCGTCTCGTTTTTTGTTCGCTTTTATAACCGCGGCGGCAACTTTTGGATCGTTTGAAAATTCGTCAAGTTCATCTTCACGAGTCTTTTTGTTTTGATTTGGATTATTAAAAAAACTTTCATATTTCTTTTTCTTTTGATAAAACACCTCAAACGAGGCATAAACATCAACTGCTCGAGAGTTGTCTGGAAATGTGACCCATCGCAGATTCAACTCAGAAGCGTCCTCAGCATTTGGTGTGTTATCAACGCTTTTTGTGGTTTTGCGCATAACCGCATGTGTTATGGGAACACTTTTTGTAGCGCCGGTGGAATTCGTGAGAATCGGATACGGCTTTTGCAGCTTGACGTTGTTGTAGGCGCCCAGGCGGTCCCTCTCGCTTTTTGTGGCTTTGCACGCGCCGTCGCGGTCACTGTCACTGACATTGACGCACGCCAACAGAGTTGCGTGGTAACTCGGATCACCCTCACGAGAGACTTCAAAAAGCCTTGCTTGTTTGGTCGCAGCGTCAGCAGTGCCCTCATTCTTTTTTATGACTTTCGCGATCATTTGCGTATTTTTATAAATTTCTTGGGGCTTATCTTTTTCTTGGTTAGCCTGCTCGGCAACCGACATGTCTAGCTCAATTGCCCAAGATTTATCTGCAAGTTTCACCCAGTTCAGTTTCATGTCGCCGTCTTGCTCTGCCTTCGCTGGGTTGTTGCCACTTTCTGCGCCTTTATTTTTTGAATCTTTGTAACTCAGCACGTGGATTACGGGAATATTTTCTGGCACCCCAGC
Organism: Clostridia bacterium; assembly: GCA_026001145.1. Taxonomy (GTDB): domain Bacteria; phylum Bacillota; class Clostridia; order Oscillospirales; family Ruminococcaceae; genus BNZN01. Next base: position 29,464 of record BNZN01000007.1, read on the forward strand.
GTTTGTCGTGAGAACAGCGCCTGGTCTGATAATTTTCCAGCGATTGTCCCCTTTTTTGCGCACCAACAGGCTTTTTTCACGCAACATGACAGGGCGGGCGCTTTCAGAGGCAGAAACGGTGACGCCAACATAAACCAGGAAAGCTTTGTGGTAGGCGGGATCATCAGCGCATGTGAGTTCAAAAATCCTCGCCTGCCGTTCACTAACGCCGCTGACATCTTTGTTTCGCCGTATAAATTCCGCGCGGACCGCTGGATCTTTTAGCGCAGAAAGTTTCCCTTCTGCCATCCAAAAGCCTTTATCCAGCCCGCTTTCGATTTTGTGCCACTTTTCCGCGCGCGCATGAGGAACCAGCATGCTCCTCCGCGTAAATGTCTCTTGTCCAATCCCACATATAGCACGAATGCTTGAATTGTCCCTAACTAATGGACCTAATTTGCTGATCACATCACCATTCATGCCAAGAAGGCCATTGTTGATCTCATATTCAGCACCAACTTTTATTGAATCATTTTTAGCACTTGAGACTTTGCGGCCTGCATCTACACTTTTGGGGTCTTTGGCAAAAATTACCCGCGCAATAGGGACTTCTCCGTTGAGTGCAGTGCCCCTGAGTGCAGCCGCCGACAGATCAACAGTCCATTTTGTGTACCCCTTTAGCGCAAACTGTTCTATTTCTCGGTGGCACACGCTTTTTACCAACTCATCACGGGCTGTAGGTCTCGCAAAAACACCTAATAGAAATTTGGATGGTGCAGAATCATCTGGCGAAATTACCTCGAAAATTACTGCTTCATACCTTGAGTTAAGTCTAATTTTGTTTTTGCTTGCGATCATATCAAGTACTTTTTCATTGTTAAAAACAACAGCATTGCGGGGTTGCTCTGGATTTAGTAGGTCAAATTCATCTGCGTCTAGCTCAAGACCCCACGCACAATGTAGTGAGCCATCATCTGTAAGTGCATAGCGGAACCATTTTCAGATTGCATGAGAAACGGGTGTGATCATTGAGAAAACACTTGCTGCAGCGAGAATCATACATAGGACTTTCTGAAATTTTTTCTTGAAATTCATAAAACATCTTCCTTTCAAAAT
>BNZN01000008.1 GCA_026001145.1 Clostridia bacterium
GCCAGATGGGGCTGTTTTCAAAAGGGTTGCTTGTTGTGGAGGTTCTGGTGCGGATCTTTTGGAAGATGCTGTGAGATCTGGTGCAGATGTTCTTGTGACTGGCGACGTTCAGCACAATGTTTGGTATGAAGCGGAAAGATATAACATAGGTTTGGTTGATGCGGGGCACTTTGCGACCGAAAATCCAGTTGTTTCGTGTTTGAAAAAAAAGTTGCAAGAAAAATTCAAAGAGATAAAGTGCGAAGAGGCGCGGGGTAATGTGGCGCTAGAGCGTTTTTTTGCACCGAAGGAATGAATAAAAGTTTGAAAGTTTTGGGAATCGAAACGTCTTGTGACGAAACTGCGTGCGCAGTTGTTGTTGATGGTCGAGATGTTATTTCGAATGTCGTTTATTCTCAGGCCAAATCCCTAAAATTTCGAGCATTTCTTGCGTTAACGTAATCTGTCCATCATTTTTAATTATTATATTATAAGTCACATTACTCATTAATTTTCATCCCCCTAATATGTTAAGTTAAGCTTTTTATTTTTTAACTTTCTTGTCTTCAACAATCATCAAAAACACAAGCAAAAAACAACCCAAACAAATGCAAACATCTGCGAAATTGAACGGTGAAAACCTAAAAAAGTTTATGCCAATATAATCCACAACAGCACCACGGAAAATCCTGTCCGCAAGATTGCCCAATGCACCACCAACAATCAATGCCGCACTGACCCGCTGTCCCCTGGTCAGCGATCGCGCAAAGTTCATAGCAAGTAAACCCGCAAGTGACAAAACCGAAACAAGAAACACCACCACCGACTGGTGCTCACTAAGTATCCCGAATCCCATCCCTGTGTTTTTGACAACAAAAAAATCCACGAATCCGCCAAGGAGGTGAAGATGTTCAAGACTGCCAATATATTTCAAAATCAATTGTTTGATAACCTGATCTGCAACAAACACAAGCAGCATAACAAGATTGACGGCAATCAAAGCATATCCCCTTCCCTTTATTTACCTACTTCATCTACTTTTTGAAAAATGCTTTCTTCTTGGGTGGAGATTTGGCATCAGATGTCAACGGGTGCTTTTCCCCAAACTTCAAAACCCCATATTTCGAAACGAGATCTCCCTTTTCGTTTGTATTCACATCAATGAAACGCTTTTTCACGACCCCATCACCACTCAACCCCTCATCCCCTTTTTCTCCAAGGTTCAGTCGTCTGGTTACAGGTTCGTCATCATCCGGTCTTGCCATTTGCCCAGATACATTCTCCGAAACATCCGCAACATCCGCGCTGCTAGCAGAAAACTCGCCAATATTTAGTTTCAAATCAACCTCTTCAATTTTCCCCGAAACATCTGGCAAACTGCTAAGCATATCCAAATGCGTATTATAAAGAGCCTTAACTTTATTTTTGAAGCCACTTACCTCTTTTTGCAATTGCATCAAAGTGTTTTGCTCCTTTGTTATCTGACCCTTCGCACGCGTAACAACACTTTCTGCGGTTATTTTTGCCTCTTTAACAATCATCTCCGCCTGTTCTTTGGCTTTAACTATAATGCTGTCACCAAGCTTTTTGGCTTCAATCAAGATGCTTCTCAGGCTGTTTTCATCGTTTCTATATTCTTCCACCTTGTTCGCTAACGTGTTAATTTTTTGCTCTAATATCTCATTTTCTTCGCAAAGTCTCTGATACTCATCTGCAACCTGTGTAAAAAACGTATCCACATCCTCTACTTTGTACCCAAACATCGCCGATCTTTCAAATTTTTTATTTATTATGTTTGAACGCTGTAACACAAGCAAGCCTCCTTTTATTTAAAGAAACCTTCCGTTCCCTCAATTTCATCCAACAAATTACCCATAATATCTACATTATATGGCGTTATTATGTAAGTGCTGTTTGCAACTTTTTTAATCTGGCCATCATTAGCATACGCAACGCCACTCAAAAAATCAAGTAAGCGCCTCGATATGTCCTTGCTTGTCGACTCCAGATTCAAAACAACCGTATGTTTGGAGTTAAGATTGTTAGCTATTTCCCCAGCATCCTCATATCTTTCAGGTTTCACCAAAACAACCTGCAGCTGAGTTGTGGTATTAACACTCAAAACTTTTTGAGATTCCGGTTTGGCATATTTCCCTTGATCTGCCCTGTTAATAAATCCCATATCCTCATTTTCGTAATCATCAGGATCAAACCCCATCACACTTTTCACCTTGTCAATAAACCCCATACCCTAAACCTCCATCTGCAAGTTTTCAGAAACAACCCCTTAACACACAAACACCTCTGCATACTATTATCCCTTTTTTGTTTGCAAATGTCAATATATTAAGAGCCTTTCGAAAAATTTTCGACTTTATTTACGAGATCTGCCAATTCCTGGCCTGCAACGGTCAAACACAAACATAATTCCAAAAGAAAAAATCAATCGTCCAGCTTAAGCACTGACATAAATGCTTGTTGCGGCACTTCAACACTTCCCAACCGACGCATTTTTTTCTTCCCTTCTTTCTGCTTTTCAAGCAGTTTCTTTTTTCTTGTAATATCACCGCCATAGCACTTGGCAAGCACATCTTTGCGTAAAGCTTTTATAGTTTCGCGCGCAATAACCTTCCCACCAATCGCCGCTTGAACCGGCACCTCAAACATCTGCCTTGGAATGCAATCCTTAAGCCTTTCAACCATCTTTCTGCCCCGAGAAACCGCACCATCTGCATGCACAACAAACGAAAGAGCATCAACCACCTCGCCATTTAACAATATGTCAAGTTTGACAAGCTTTGATGGCAGATACCCAGCAAGCTCATAGTCAAATGATGCATACCCCTTTGTTTTAGATTTGAGCGCATCAAAAAAATCATAAATCACCTCGTTTAAAGGCAAAACATATTTCAATTCAACCCGATTGGCATCCACATATACGGTATTTTTATAGGTTCCTCTTCTTTCTTGACAGAGTTTCATAACATTGCCCATGAATTGCGTAGGAGTGAATATCGTTGCATTAATCACCGGCTCAAAGGCCTGCAAAATCATGCTTGGGTCCGGATATTGAGCGGGATTGTCTATATACATTTCATCGTTCGTCTTAGTCGCAAGCTTATAAACCACGCTAGGTGCAGTCGTAATCAAGTCCATGTCATATTCTCGTTCGAGCCGCTCTTGAATGACCTCCATGTGAAGGAGCCCCAAAAATCCACACCTAAAACCAAATCCAAGAGCATTCGAAGTTTCGGGCACAAAACTGAGAGAAGCATCGTTTAGTTGCAGCTTTTCGAGTGACTCCTTTAGGTCTAGATACTTCGCTCCATCAGCAGGATAAACACCGCAAAAAACCATTGGAACAACTTTTTTGTAACCTGGCAACGGTTCAGCCGCTCCATTTTCCAGTGTTGTCACAGTGTCGCCCACACTCGTATCTTTCACATTTTTGATGCTGGCCGCTATATATCCCACCTCGCCAGCAAGGAGTTGATCTTTCTGTTTCAATTTTGTGGGCATCATAATTCCAACTTCAACAACATCAAACGTTGCCTCTGTTGCCATCATCTTAATTTTCATCCCAGGCCGAACAACGCCATCAATAATCCGTACATAAACAATAACGCCTTTATAGGTATCATAAACCGAATCAAAAATCAATGCCTTAAGTGGAGCATTTTCATCCCCTTTTGGGCAAGGAATTGATTCGATAATGCGCTGCAACACCGCTTCAACATTAAGGCCAGATTTGGCAGAAATCAGCGGAGCATTCTCGGTTGGAATAAGCAAAACATCCTCAATCTCTTTGAGAACCCTTTCTGGGTCAGCAGAGGCAAGGTCGATTTTGTTCAAAACCGGAATAACTTCAAGACCACTTTCTAACGCCAAATAAGTGTTCGCTAAAGTTTGTGCCTGAATTCCCTGCGAGGCATCAACAACCAAGATTGCCCCTTCACATGCCATAAGCGCGCGGGAAACTTCATAGTTGAAATCCACATGCCCCGGGGTATCAATCAAATTCAAAGTGTATTCTTCACCGCTGGCCGCTAGATAATTCAAACTAACAGCTCTGGCCTTTATCGTAATTCCGCGTTCTCGTTCTATATCCATATTATCAAGAATCTGAGATTCCATTTCGCGCACAGAAACAGACGAAGTCATTTCCAAAATCCTATCGGCAAGTGTCGATTTGCCATGATCTATGTGCGCAATTATCGAAAAATTCCTGATCTTGTCTTTTTCATAGCTCATAACAGCATATCCCTCACATTCATTCTTCTAGACCCTTGCCTTAAACTGCTGGTTCTACTCCCAAAATCGTAATAAGTCTGACTTTTTATTTGCAACGCCAAAAGCAACAACCCCAGACCCAGGAAAAAGCGTTTCAAGGATGGGTCCAAAAAGAGGAAATCGCAAGCTCCCTTTTCGATTTGTTTCTTCGCCTTTCAAACATTCTTGATATTTAAAACAAAAACTTTAAACTTTGGGGAAAAGCGTTGTGGAGGGGGCCAGGGGGAGGAGTTCGCAATCTCCCCCTGGTTTGCTTTTTTGGAACTTTTTTGTCAAAACACAAAAAAGTTCGAGAAGGCGGTTTTGTTCCGAATCTCGGAGTGCTTGGAAAGCAAATTAATAGCTTGTTAAAGTGAAAAAGAAAAACTGAAAGGTGAAAACCGTTACGACAATTGGAGTAGAACCTTATTTTTTGCACATCTTAACAAACTCTCGAAACATAGGGTGTGGCCTGTTTAAGCGTGACCTGAACTCCCCATGGAACTGTGATGCCATAAAATATTTGTGGCTTGGCAATTCAAGCATTTCAACTAATTTATCATCTGGAGACTTCCCAGAAAACCGCATCCCATGCTCCTCAAACAATTCTCGATATTTATTGTTAAACTCATACCTATGCCTGTGCCGCTCGTGGATCAGCTCCTGATCATAAACCTTCCTGGCTAAACTCCCTTCTAAAAGCTTGCACGGAAATAAGCCAAGCCTTAAAGTACCACCCTTGTCATCGATATTTTCCTGATCCTCCATGAGATCTATAATAGGATGCTCACCCTTCGCAAATTCCGTTGAATTCGCATCCGCAAGCCCCAAAACGTTTCTGGCAAATTCAATTGCCGCAAGCTGCATCCCCAAGCATATTCCCAAAAACGGAATGTTATTCACCCTAGCATAATTAATCGCTGCAATCTTGCCTTCAATTCCGCGGTGACCAAACCCACCCGGAACAATTATGCCATCGCAACCTGCGAGTTTTTCAGCCACATCTGCAGATTCCTTAGCTTCCAATAACTCCGAATCAATCCACCGGATATCAACAAGCAGATCGTTCACTGCACCAGCATGGCGAAGTGCCTCAGCCACCGAAAGATACGCATCCCGCAACGCAACATATTTTCCAACCAACCCAATAGTAACACTTTCTTTCAAACTTTCAACCTTCGTCACCATAGTTTTCCACTCAGTGAGTTCCGGTTTCCTGTTTTCAAGCCCCAGATGTTCACACACAACATCCGCCAAGCCCTCCTTTTCGAGCATAAGCGGCACTGCATAAAGATTGCTAACAGTAGAGTTGTGAATTATATCCTGCCTTCTGACATCACAAAACAACGCTAGTCTATCTTTCACTTCACTTGTGATCTCAACATCCGACCTGCAAACAAGAACATTCGGTTGAATGCCAATTGATCTGAGTTCTTTAACACTGTGTTGAGTCGGTTTTGATTTCAGTTCGTTTGAACAACCGATGAATGGCAGAAGTGTCACATGGATATACAAAACATCTTTGTCACATTCCGACCCCACCTGTCTAATTGCTTCCAAAAATGGCAAGCTTTCAATGTCACCCACTGTTCCGCCAACTTCAGTAATAACAACGTCCGCACCTGTGATTTCACCAAGATGATAAATCTTCTCTTTTATTGTGTTTGTTATGTGTGGAATCACCTGGATTGTCGCTCCGAGATAATCACCTCTGCGCTCCTTGTTCAAAACCTCCCAATAAATCCTGCCAGTTGTTGTGCTTGAGTTTTCTGTTAAATTTTCATCCAAAAAACGCTCATAATGTCCCAAATCAAGGTCAGTTTCAGCGCCATCATCCGTAACAAAAACCTCGCCATGTTGATAAGGGCTCATCGTCCCCGGGTCCACATTGATATATGGATCGAATTTTTGAACCGTTACAGAATATCCTCTTGCCTTGAGCAGCTTGCCCAATGAAGCCGCCGTGATGCCTTTACCAAGTCCAGAAACCACGCCACCTGTCACAAAAATATATTTCCCCACTATAATTTCACTCCCTCTTTGAACCCAAAATCCCCCAACAACCTGTTCGCTAACCCTGCAAAATCGACGAGATCAAGCTGCTCGGGCCTTGCTAACCTGTTAATTCCAAGCCCTGCAAAAACAAACTCGAGCTTCTCTCTATCAAACCCCATGGAATGGCTCAAAGAATTAAGAAGCATCTTTCGCCGTTGGCAAAATCCCGCCTTAATAAGTGCAAACATGAACTCTTTGTCCGCAGTTTCAACCAAAGGCCTGTCTAACATCTCAAATTTAACAACAGCCGATTCTATTTTGGGAACCGGCTTAAAACTACCTCGCGAAACCGAAAACAAAAACTTCGGAACGCTGTAATATCTAACACAAAAACTTATGGCTCCCAAACCTTTTGTTTTTAATTCTGCGCAAAGTCTGAGTGCCACCTCTTTTTGCATCATCACAGTAATTGCTTTAAGCCCCAAATCGCTTTCCAAAAGCCTAACTAAAACCGAAGATGTTATATAGTAAGGAAGATTTGAAGCGCAAACCACATTCATTCCCTCAAACTCTTTTTCAAATAAGTCTTCCAAATCCACCTTCAAAATATCATCGTTAATAATCGTAACATTCGAAATAGCAGCTGCATTCAAATTGACCGAAAGCGGAGCGATCAGATCTTTGTCAATTTCGACTGCAACAACTTTTTTGAAGATCCGTGCCAACTCCAAAGTAAGCGCACCCAAGCCCGGCCCAATTTCTAAAACAGCCGAGCAATCGGGTCCCCGGCTGCTCTCGGCAATCTTCTTCGCAACACCTTTGTTAATCAGAAAATTTTGACCTAGCGATTTTTTTGGAACGGAACACCACTTCATTTCACTTAGATTCATAGCCTGCCAAACTCGCGCATCTTTAAAGCAAAGTCTCTTAATGCTGCACCCCTTGGACTCACCGCATCCTTTTCGTCTGGGCTCATCTCGGCAACCGTCTTCCCAGCAATCGAAAAAATTGAATCGGCTCCAAACCCATTTGTCCCTTTACTGAAACGTTCCACAACCCCAGGCTGTTCAGCATGAATGAACAATGCCTTCCCAGATTTCTTCGCTTGCTCAAATCCAGAAACCTCATCAGAATCGGCAATGAAACACAACAAACACACAAATCTAGCCGTTCTTTTCTCGTCGGGAACATCCTGCATAAGCCCAAGAAGCTTTTCGAGGCGCTGGGCATTGCTAATATCACCACCAAACCTCGCAGAATGAACCCCAGGCTCACCATTCAAAGCATCAATGCAAAGTCCCGAATCATCCGCAAGCACAGGTTTATTAAAGCGCTTGGCCACCTCAAAAGCTTTAATAAACGCATTTTCCTCAAAAGTCTCAGCTGTTTCTGCAATTTCATCATCGAATCCCAACATATCAAGTGTCAGGATTTTGAATCCCAGTGGTTGCAAAATCCTCTCGAATTCCGCAATTTTACCCTTATTGTTTGTTGCAACAACTACTTCCAAAGCTATCTTCCCCACTCCAAATTAGCAATATGTCACTCAAACAGCGCCGCCGCAAATTTCCCCGGATCAAAAACCAAAAGATCTTCAATGTTTTCTCCAACACCAACAAACTTGATTGGAACATCAAGTTCAGATTTGACGCCGAGAACAACCCCACCTTTCGAGGTCCCATCCAACTTGGTCAAAATAATACCAGTTATGTCAACCACATTTTCAAATTCTCGCGCCTGCAAAATGGCAGTTTGCCCTGTTGTTGCATCCAAAACCAAGAAAACCTCTTTAACCGCATCGGGGCAATTCCGCTCAATTATGTTGCCGATCTTGCGAAGTTCCATCATCAGATTCTTTTTGTTATGCAACCGCCCCGCAGTATCACATATCAAAACGTCTATTCCACGTTCTTTTGCATCTTTAATCGCATCAAACACAACCGCGCCAGGATCGCTGGTAGTTTGGTTTTTAACAAACGAAACATCGGCACGCTTAACCCAAACTTCAAGTTGATCCACAGCTGCATCCCGAAACGTATCTGCCGCAGCAACAGAAACTTTTGCTCCTTGAGTTTTCAGGTGAAAAGCAAGTTTTCCGACCGTGGTGGTTTTGCCAACACCATTCACGCCAACAACAAGAATAACCCTTTTGGGTGTTGCTGTTCCAACCGGCTTCTGCTCCATTTCAACATTTTCAAACGCTAGCATCTCACTAACAATGTTCACGAATTCTTTTTTGAGTTCCGCAGGGTCAATTATCTTCAGCTTTTTTGCCACATCTCGGAGCTTCTTGCAAATTTCCGTTGCCCCATGCATTCCAACGTCACTTAAGATGAGCGTCTCTTCCAATTGTTCAAAGAAAACCTCATTCACTTGCTTGCCCTTGAACACATTGTCAACGCCTTTGGCCAGGGACTCTCTTGTTTTTTTAAGGCCCCCTTTGAGTTTTTCGAAAAACCCCATTTAAAAAACCACCTTTGGGCAAAAACTTGTGATTTTCAGTTTGTTGCTTTTTCTGCGGGTTTGACCCACTTGCCATCAGCCGAAAGAAACTTCTTATCGTACCCCATCGATTTTAGGGCTTCTTTTGCCGCTTTTTGTTCCGCTTCCTTTTTGCTTTTGGCCATGCCCGTGCCCAGGACGGTTTTCTTAAAGCTGCGGCGAACATTGATTGTGAACCTTTTGTTGTGAGCAGGCCCGGATTCTTTCACCAAAAAATATTCGAGCTTTTCTTCTGAATTTTGTTGCGTAATCTCTTGCAAAAACGTCTTATAATCCACAAAGGCCGCCTGATCATTGCTTTCTAACGCGAACTCAACGAACCTAAGGATGAACTTTCGCGCTTCACTCAGCCCAGAATCCAAATAAATTGCAGCAATAAGCGCCTCAAAAGCATCCGCTAAAACAGAAGGCTTAATAGAAAGCTCATTCCTGCTTACTTTGATATATTTATTTAGATCGATCTTAACGGCAAAGCTATAAAGTGACTTTTCGCAAACAAGCGACGCACGCAACCTGGTCAGCTCGCCCTCATCAAAACTGGGGAAGTTGGTGAACAGGTGATCAGCAACCACAATAGACAAAACCGAATCACCCAAAAACTCAAGCCGTTCGTTATCCTGGATTTCACCGCCGTTATCATTCGCATAAGAAGAATGCGTCAGCGCCAACTGCAACAACTTTGCATCTTTAAATTCATACCCCATCTTCTCTTCTAATTTTTTCTCTTCCAATTTCATCATAAACTTCTCAAATACTCCCGATCATTTTTATTCCCTGCGCGATTGTGTTTTTGATCGCCATTTCATTCGAGTTGCCATGCGCCTTCAACACCGGTTTGTTCAACCCCGCAAGCAACGCACCACCAAGGTTAGAAGGGTTCAAACGCTCCTGCAAGTCACCGAGGCTGCCCTTCAATTTGAGCGCTGCCAACTTGTTAAGCGTGCTCGCCGTAAAGGTCTTTTTCAGCTCCGCCATAATGAATGAACTCGTAGCCTCAACGGATTTCAAAAAGATGTTCCCACTGAAACCATCAGAAACCAACACATCACACGCACCGCAAAGAGCAGCAGTCGGCTCGATGTTGCCCACAAAATTAATCTCAGGGTCAACTTCGAGCACCTCGAAAACACTTTGCAGCAACTTGGTGCCCTTGATTGGCTCGGAGCCGATGTTCAGCAGGCCAACTCGCGGGTTTTCAAGCTGATAAGCTTTACGCATAAACTCGCAACCCATCACAGCAAACTGTTCGAGCATTTCGGCTTTGCAGTCACAATTAGCGCCGGCATCAATCAGCGCAAAGCTGCCCTCGGTTGATGGCACAGGAGTCGCAATCGCCGGCCGCTTGATTTCTGGCTTTCTGCCAACAATCAACGACGAACCAACCACCAAAGCACCCGTACTGCCCGCGCTGACAAAAACGTCGCCGGCGCCATCACGGAGCAACCGCAAACCAACGGCCATGCTGCAATTTGAATGTTTTTTGCGGATGTCGGTCGGCGGATCATTGAAGGAAATCACGCTTTCTGCCGTGGCGATTTCGATGCCCTGAAGCGAGATGTTTCGGTTTTTTGCAATTCGCCTCAGCACGTTTTCCGCACCGGTGCAAACAACCTCCACGCCCAACTCACACACGGCCAAAGCGCAACCCTCAAGAACCGAGATCGGCGCATTATCACCACCGAAAGCATCAACAATAACCTTCATAAGCCTAAATATTCCTTTCGTTTGCTGTTGTTTAAGATTATAGCAAAAAACAATCAACTATGCAACTGCCAAAACGACAGACACCGCTCGATTTTTCTTTTTCACTCTAACAAGCTATTAATTTGCTTTTCAAGCATTCCTAAACTCAAAACAAACTCGTTTATTTTCACGTGCTTTCCAAGCATTCCGGAGTTCAAAACAAACTCGCCTTCTCGTACTTTTCTTGGGTTTCGCCAAGAAAAGTACCAAAAGAAACGAACCAGAGAGAGGATTGCGAACTCCATCTCTCTGGACTCTCTCCCACAACGCTTTTTTCCAGAGTCTAGGGTTTCTGTTTTTGGCCTTGCAAACAGAAAATCAGACTTTTACGATTTTGAGAGTAGAACCAACGACAGCCGCCGCAAAAGGCAAAGGGGACCGGATTGTTATCCGATCCCGAAACCCTTAGTTGAAAAGGGCTTATCTGTTCGCCCTTTTGCCTTTTTTGAGAACAAGCACAACTCCTGCAAGTGAAATCATTGCGAATGCTGCAACGATCGAATTGCTTGTTGCGCCTCCTCTTGCAATGGTAACTTGCGCGTTCTTGGCAGCGTTTGCAGCGGCTAGCGCCGCTGCTGCTTGCTGTGCAGCCAAATCGGCAGCTGCCTTTTGTTCTGCTGCGTTTGTTAGTGGTGCTTCTACTGCCGGGATTTTGTCGTCGTCCTCGTCCTCTTCTTCCTCTTCTTCTTCCTCGGCTGCCGCAGCATCTTTCTTTTCTTTGGCGTCCTCTTCTTTTTTCTTCTCGTCTTCGGACTTTTTCGCCTCTACTGGATTGAGTTCTGTTGTTGTAACGATATAGTCACCAGGCGTAAGCTTTGGTGTCACAACACCGTCTTTAATGGTCTGCTTCACCACTGAGTCGAAGTCGACAACAGGATCTTTCTCCTCTTCCTTTTGTTTGGCCGATGCTACATCGTCTTTTGGTGCTGCAGCCCTAACCAGCGTCTTTTTCTGTCCAAGAGACTCTAGCTTTTCGTTATCCAACACCTTGTAGAAATACAGGGTCTTCTTGTCTGGCGTGCCGTCAAGGCCCAACTGTTCCGGCGTAAGGGTTGGCGTACCGTCCTTGCCGGCTACGTTAAAGTGGAACAACGCCGCTTTTTGTGCCTTGGCATCCGCGATATTCTGCAGCAACTCAGTAAATTGTGCTTCAGAAAGCGTCTCTTTGCCTATGTTGGGTGTCATTGCAGCCGTTAGATACTTTCCATTGACGTGCTCAACAACATACTCAACGCCGTCTTTGTCCGTGTACTTTAGCGTCACGTCGTCGTTGTCTTTCACATCCGCCCACGCGGCCTTATCTATCTTCACACCCGAAGGCAGGTGACCAAACTCAACGATCTTTGGGCTTGTTATTGCTGCCCTTTTTCCCATCGTTCCGCTGATTGTCAGCGCTAGTTTTTTGTTTTTCGGCCAAACCAACGTGCATTTCAGGTTGAACTTCACGTTGTCTTTTTGCGAAGTTAAGGGCGTGACACAAATGCAAAACGCTGTAACTTTCTTAGAGTCTGTGCCACCCGTCGTAAATGACTTATGGATTTTCGACACAGAAACAATGGGGTTGCTTTGTTTTGGCACAATCAGCTCGTAGTCGTCGAAGCTGTTCTGGCCGCTGGGCGAGCCGGAACCTAAGAAACTCGCGGCAATATCTGCCTGATCATCACTTTTTGAGCGCGTTGTGCCTAGTTGCGCCAGGTCCTTATACCATTCATGTGCGTCGTCCAAAATCGCCAACGCCAAGCTCGACGTGCAATGCGGACCCGTTTCTACGGACGGAGTCGCGTGCGGTGCTCCCGTCCAGAACCCGTTGCCGCCTGCTGCCGTCCAGGTCATCAAAGGACCAGGCGCAAGGCCATCACGAACGGCAAGACCACGCAGCCACGTTGCGAGTGGACTGCCGTCGACGCCAATTGTGGTTATATTGTTGGCGGCGTCGCCAGCGAAGTTGACTGCGATGGCGGCCGCGTGGACGGCGGACAAAGCGTTCGTCACCACTTTGAACGTCTTCATGCCCGGTGCCAATCCAGGCACGCCTGCAACGGCCACACCCGCACCAGCGGTCAGTGGTGTTGACAAAACAACGTAGTCCCAGGGCTTGTGCGCCGGCAGGGCAAGCCCCGCAGGGCACTTTGCAGCCGGCGTTGGTCCGTAAACGATGTCGTTCGCGCCTGTGAAATAATGTCGGCGCAGGAAGTTTTGCGCCCCTAACGTGCCCGTCAAAGCTGCAACAGGGACTGTCGTCAGGTCGGCGGGCGCTGGGCCATGCACACGGCCAGCAGGGAAGAGGTTGCCGACGACAGCGCCACCCGTGCCACCAGCGGCTATTGTTGGCAACGCAGCGTACATGTCCAGCAGGCAGCTCTTTGCCGCCTTCGCCAAAACTGTGGCGCCGTAGTTGTCGGCATCTTTTGTCGTGTGATACGCTTCCCCAATCGCCTTCGCCGCGTTCAGAAACAGGAGCAAACCCGGTGCGTCCTGGTGCGCGCCTTTCGCCGCCGTGCCGGCGTCCTTGACTTTTTTCTCAAGCTCGGCTAGATTGAAGTTGGCCGAGCCGTTGCGCAGCTCGGCGCCCGATTGGCTGGGATCCACCACAGGGACATAAATTCTAGCATTTTCGTCGTTCAGATCAATGTTCTCCAACGACGTCAGCTGCTCCGATTGCAACACATCACCATCAACGCACTGCCACATGATAGTGCTCTCGCTGTAGTTTGATTTGACTGCGCCAAACGCATTCGGCGAGAACATCGTCGCAATCATGGAGCTTGCCACAATCAACGACATGGTTTTCTTGAGTTTCATAAAAACCCTCCTAAAAATAAATTTATTTTCACAGATCACGAACTCCGTGACCCATTACAACGTGAGTATAGCACAACATAATTCAAAAAGCAATAGGTATTACAATTCGGTTACAAACACAGCAAATGGCGATCTGGTCACGTTTTCCGGCACATCCCTCCACCCGTTCACAAAAAGTTTACAAAATTGTTTTCCGCACTCTTGCATTCTTGTGATATAATAGATGTAGAAGAGTAGGTTCGCTTTTTAGATCGGCGGCCTAGTCACATAGACATGATTAGACCGCGTCCCCAGCGTTAATCACTGAGGTAGCGGCCTATTTCTTTATGATCAAATATATCTTAAGCAGAATCACAATTAATTCCAAAATAAGAACAATTAGTCTCATAACTATCAACCCCCTTTCACAAGAGAGTTGACCAGGCCGCCTTAAGCGATACCTACCCCGCCGAACATTATATCATACTTTTTCTCTTTTGACAGCATTGCATTGTTGTGCTAGAATAAGTTTATCGGAGTAGGCTCGCTTTGTTACGGCGACCTAGTCACAGTTTGTGCTTAGACCGCTCGTCCCAACGTTATCCGCTGGGTCGGCGGCCTATTTGTTTATGTAATAAAATATCTCAAGTAAAACTAATATTAATTTTAACAAAAGAATAACCTTATACATCATAAACATCAACCTCCTTTCGAAAAGGAAGTTGACTAGACCGCTCGAAGCGATACCTACTCCGCCGAACATTATATCATACTTTTTCTCTTTTGACATCTTTGCATTGTTGTGCTACAATATTTATGTAGATGGGTAGGTTCGCTTTTTTTTGGATGGGCAGCTTAGTCACTTAGAGGTAACTAGACCGCAGGCCCCGTTCTTTAATTACGGGGTTTGCGGCCTATTTTTTTAGGATTTGACTTTTCATACTGCTTTGTGCTACAATAAATATCAGATGGGTAGGTTCGCCTTCCAAGGGCGACCTAATCAAATCTTTTTGATAACGGCCGCTGGCCCAGCATTAATTACTGGGTTCGCGGCCTAGTGTTTTGCAAAGAATATAAAGTATGCCTTCACTATAACTCTAATGAGTTCTATAAAGAACAACCATTTTTTCATTGCCTCAACCTCCTTTCTTGAAGGAAGTTGACCAGGCCGCTTTAAGCGATACCTACCCGCCGAACATTATATCATACTTTTCTTTTTTTGACACGATTGCATTGTTGTGCTATAATATCTTGAGTAAAATCAAAATTAGTTTTAGCAAGAGAATTGGTATTCTCGTCGCACAAACTCCTTTTACTGAGGAATTGGCCAGACCGCCGAACCAGATTATCTGGCGAGACGGTCTAGTTTTTTGCTTTGAATAGTGAAAACATGTTTTGGCATGAGGTGAGTAACATTAAATATGATAACGAAAGCATAACTTCATTAAAAGGCGCGCAAAGGGTACGCAAAAGGCCGGGCGTAATCTTTGGCTCGGACGGCTTAGAAGGATGTGAACATTCATTCTTCGAGATTCTTTCGAACTCAATTGACGAAACGCGGTCGGGATTTGGGCAAAAAATCCTGATCACAAAGCACCGTGATTGTTCTCTTACCGTTGAAGATTTCGGCCGCGGAATCCCAGTTGATTTCAACAACGCTGAGGGAAAATACAATTGGGAGCTGCTTTTTTGCGAACTTTATGCCGGCGGAAAATATAATCAACAAAGTTTGTCGAATTATGAATTTTCTTTAGGTTTGAACGGACTTGGGCTCTGCGCGACCCAATACGCCTCTGAGTTTATGGATGCCGAAATCGTCAGAGATGGGTTCATCTACCGATTGCATTTCGAAAAAGGTGAAAACATCGGCAGTCTTGTTAAAGAAGTTTCCACTCGAAAAACCGGAACCAAAATCCATTGGAAACCAGATTCGGAAGTCTTCACTGAAATTGACATCCCCATTGCTTATTTCGAAGAGGTCCTAAGGCGGCAATCAGTCATCAACTCACCAGTCGTTTTAGAATTAACCATTGAGCAACCAGAAGGCGAACTCTTCAAAAAAACATTCTTTTATGAAAACGGCCTTGTCGCCTACATAGATGAACTGTGCGAAAACAAAATAACCGCAATCCAGCATTGGAAAAGCAATCTAGGTAAAGGCCGTGACCGCGCGGACAAAGAGGAATATGAAGTCAAAGCAGAAGTAGCTTTTTGTTTCGCACCAAGCAGCTTTCTGGAATATTACCACAACTCAAGCTTTTTGGAACATGGTGGCACTAGCGAAAAGGCAGTTAAGACTTCCATGACCACCATGATTGACAGCTATCTAAAGGAGAACAAAAAATATCTCAAAAACGAATCAAAAATCACATTCCAAGATATCGAAGATTCGTTGGTACTTGTTTTGTCGTCACATTCGACACTAACCTCTTATGAGAACCAAACCAAGAAAGCAATCACCAACAAGTTCATTACTGAGTTCATCACTGAGTTTTTAAAGCACAAACTCGAGGTTTATTTCATTGAACAGCCCGCCGAAGCCGCCAAGATCGCGGAGCAAGTTTTAATTAACAAGCGAAGCCGCGAAAATGCAGAGAAGATGCGCCTGAACATCAAGAAAAATCTACTCACCAACCTCGACGTTATGAACCGAGTCCAGAAGTTTGTTGATTGCCGAACAAAAGACTTAGAAAAAAGAGAGCTATATATAGTGGAAGGAGATTCTGCACTCGGTGCTTGCAAACTCAGCAGAGATGCAAACTATCAAGCAATCATCCCCGTCAGAGGAAAGATCTTAAACTGCCTTAAATCTGGTTACAACAAAATCTTCAAAAGTGAAATCATCGTTGACATTCTTAAGGTCCTCGGCTGCGGAACCGAAATTAAAAATGGCAACAAAAATCTGATTTCTTTTGACATTAACCTTCTGCGCTGGAACAAGATTATCATCTGCACCGACGCCGATGTCGACGGCTTTCAGATCCGCACTTTGATCTTGACCATGTTTTTCAAGTTAACCCCGGAGCTAGTCAAAAGAGGTTACGTATATATAGCCCAGTCGCCACTTTATGAAATCCGAACCAAAGATAAAACTTATTTCGCATATTCAGAGCCAGAAAAAAACAAAATTTGCAAAGGAATCACCGGGAAATATACCCTCCAAAGATCCAAAGGGCTTGGTGAAAACGAACCAGATATGATGTGGTTAACCACCATGAACCCCGAAACAAGGCGTCTCATTCGGGTGGAATTTGGCGACGCAGAGGAAACAACCAGAATGTTTGAAGTTCTGCTTGGTGAAGATATTCAGGCGCGAAAAGAATTCATTGCCAAAAACGGAAGCCTTTATCTTGACATGCTGGACGTAAGTTGAAAAGTTGAAATTCAAGGGAGTGAAACAATGCAAAAACATAACGTTATGCTGTTGGATATGCAGGATGAAAAAACCGTCTATGAAGAGTTTGAAAACATTTCTGCAAGCAAAGAAGCCTTCCCAATTTTGGCCGCAAAAGCAAAAATAATAGCTTTAAAGTTGAGTAATGTGGCCGTGGCAGATGCCGGAGTCATGAAACAAGAAATGATTAGTTGCGGTGGAGATGTTGCAGTTCACCATTTGGCTTGGAATTTTGGCGTTAAAGAAAGCGACGCTATCATTATGGGAACGCCAGGTGAGTTTCGATTGCTTTGCGAAAAGTTGCGGCTGCAGCACAAAAGCTTAAAAGCAATCGCAGAAGAGGTAAATGACACTCTTTGCAATTTGAACAAGGAATTGGTGTGGCAATGCTCTAAACATAGGTTCAACCTCAAAGAAAAGGTAATCATAATGGGAATTTTGAACCTCAGTGAAGATTCTTTTTTTGAGGGCAGTCGACATTTGACTCTGGCAGACGCCGTGGAAGCGGCAATTACAATGCAGGAACTTGGCGCAGATGTGATCGATATTGGCGGAGAAGCAACAAACAAAGATGCAAGAGCAATCACGGCGGAAGAAGAATTAAAACAAATCTGTCCGGTTTTAGAAAAGCTCGTTGGAAAGCTGAAAATTCCGATATCAATAGACACCTACAAGTCAGAAGTTGCAAAAAAGACGTTGGAGATGGGTGCAAGCATAATAAATGACATTTCTGCCGGAAGTTTTGACGACGAGATGTGGACCCTTTGGGCAAACAGTGATTGCGGTCTTGTGTTGATGGATAACAAGCAGCACGATGACGTGATTGGTTCTTTAAACAAAAGCTTTGGGGACATGTTAACGAAAGCAAAAAATTTTGGTATTAGTAAGGAGAGGATTTCTATTGACCCTGGGTTGGGTCTGGCATTCGGGAAAAGGCCAAACGACAACTTTGAAATCATCAAAAATCTTAAATCCTTCAGCGTGCACGGCGTTCCGATTTTGATCGGCGCCTCGAGGAAGTCGTTCATATATAATAGCTTGGATATAACGCCAAACGAAGCATTGCAAGGAACATTAGTTTTCAACACTTTGGCGCTCAACAATGGCGCAAAGATCTTGAGGGTGCATGATGTTGGGCCTACAAAGCAACTAGCGAAGATTTATGAAAAATATGCTGCGTGGTAAAGCCGGTAACTAACGTATGAACAATCTTCAAGTCACCCGCAATAGGTAGTAAAGTTACCAACCCTTACCGTTATGCATTGGTTGCCTATTTTATTGCCTTCCTTTTGCGTACCACCCATTCTTTTCTGTCACCTAAATATCATTTAAAACACCGTGGACTCCGGGAAAAAGCGTTTAAAGAGAGGGTCCAGGGAGAGGAAATCGCAATCCTCTCCCTGGTTTGCTTCTTTTGGAACTTTTCTTGCAAACACAAGAAAAGTTCGAGAAAGCGAATTTGTTTTGAATTTCGGAATGCTTGGAAAGCAAACGCCGAATTACAAAGCTCATCACTCTCCTCACTAGGCGCTTTTTCCTAAAGAAGAAGTGTAAGTGAGGCGATTGATCATAGCGGATGTGTATCTGGGGCTCAGCTCAAACGTGGGAGAAAAATTAGAGAATCTTCGTGCTGCAATCAGTTGTTTGAACGAAGAAGATGATATTAGCGTAAAAAAAACATCGAATGTTTATCTTACGAAACCAGTTGGTTTTTTGGAGCAAGACGATTTTTTGAATATTGCGGCCAAGATAACTACAACCCTCAACCCCGAAATATTGCTCAACATTCTTAAGAAAACGGAGCGTACTCTGAAACGCGAAAAAACCGTCAGATGGGGGCCAAGGACCATCGATATAGACATTCTTCTTTATGACCTAATCGAAATTAACACAGAAAACTTAATCATCCCGCACAAAGAAATGATGAATCGATGTTTCGTTCTTGCCCCCCTAATCGAAATCTGTGATAAAAACGTCCTCGCAGAATACCGTCTTTACGAAAGGCTGCTGGAATTGCCCGATAGGGATGATGTGAAGTTCTATTGCAAATTTTGATGTGATTCCATTGACATAACGCATATGTTGTGGTAAACTCGTAGGCATGTGGTATACTCACAAAACATAAGGAGCTGATCAACTCCAAAATTTTGAAAAAATGAAAGGAAGATATTTTATGACTTACAAGCAAAGATTTCAGAAAGTTTTATGCATTGCTCTCGCAATAGCAAGTGTCTCTTCAACAATCACACCAACCTCTTACGGCGTCGCAGTAGCTGAATTACAGGAAGATGGAAGGTTTTTTGCGTTAGCGAGACACATCGGAAGCGGGCTATGAGAATCAAGCAGAAAACGGCAATGGCTGGATTTATGAAAATCCAAGGGCATATGCCGAACTAAAAACAAAAAATCACATCAAACAAGACGATACTCAGTTTACGTACCCGGCGTATAGGGATCCTGCAAATCCTAAAAGATTGATTTTGGGAGTTGTCCGGCGTGGCAAAAATCCAAGTGCTGCAGCGCCGGAAATCTGCAGCAGATTCATCACAGTTCCTCCAGGCTATCGCCTGAAAATAGATGCAAATAGATGGTCTTATTGGCATGAATCGCGATATTGTCGTAAGAATGATGAATTTGATACATGATTCGCAAAAAATAAGAAATATAGTTGGCATAGCAGAAAAAACATACAGTTGGCTAAGTAAGAAAACCCCCAAAACATCGGGAAGTTCTCGAAAGTATTTGCACGACTGTGCCAACGCAGATGCAAATCTTGCTGTTTCTGCCGTCACAAAATCTGCTGCTAGCTACTGGAATTTGTCAACTGCCGATCACAAAAATCCAGAAATAACAAAACCAATAATAAGAGATTTGCTGGATAGTTGCGTATGGCTAGCTGGAATAACATTTGCTAAGAGTTTTAAAACACAACCTAATCCTGTGGCCCATACCAACGACGAAGTGCTCTACAATTATCAGAAAAATACTAACAAAAAAAATCCAAGTGCAAATGTAGGCAACTTGATAGCAGCTCTAGAAAAAATTTATGATACTTCTATCCAGCAGGTAGACACCACAGAAACAAAAAAGACCGCAGCCGAACTAAAGCAAGAGGTTTTGGCATTAGCAAATAAAAACGGCAACAGAAGTATTTTTTCGTTGCTGCGAGAAGCAGGCAGGCCCCAAGAAACCCTTGCTGCTTGGTTGCCGAACGTGATGCGTCTTTTGCTTACAGCATTAATTCATATTCAGCAGGATATGATCCGGCTGCAAGACGTCGATCTTGCGCAATTAGCTAAAACAAGATACTTCGGGCCAACAGGAATAAAAGATCTGCCACCAGTTCCAGAAGTGCCGCAGCAGGCTGGCGCAGCACCAAGGCACTACTGGTGGGCACGAGAACTCCCAGCGCAAGAAGCCAATGCACACTTGAACACTGTAATGGCGAGATCAGGAGCGGAGAGATCATACGGAGAGAGCCTCTTGTTATCAAGGAAGCCAGAGGGTTTAGAGTTCTATATAGTCAAGCTTGATGAGGACAAATACGGTCCCCCGCTCGGTATATCTCCTGTGATCGTAACAAAAATCACGTGCCCAGAACATCCAGATATTTTTGCCGTTGCGCGCGACGATATCAAGCCTGGTTATTGGCCAAACCCCTAACAAAAAATCAAAAAACAACCGGCCACAAAGTTACGAGGCATCTCTTCTGGGGGTGTCTCATTTGCGGTGAACAAAAACTCAAAAAAGCATTTCAGCAGATTTGTCAATTGCAGGATTTTGTGTTACAATTATTGGATGTGCCTTAATTTTTGATGTTGTGACGGAGGTGGCCGCTTAACCATGTTGAATACTAAAGAGGTAATATTCGGCAAAAACACCAAAAGGAGTTTCGCAAAGATCCGGGAAAAGCTAGAACTACCCAATCTGATTGAAATACAAAAAGATTCATACCGTTGGTTCCTAACAGAGGGCTTGCAGGAAATTTTTGAAGAAATTGAACCTATCACCGATTACTCTGGCAACTTAATATTGAGTTTTATTGGGTTTACCTTGGAAAAAAAACCAAAGTATACGACAGCGGAATGCAAAGAACGAGATGTAACATATGCAGCTCCTTTGCGGGTGAAAGTCAGGTTGCTCAACAAAGAGACTGGCGAAATCAAAGAGCAAGAGATTTTTGCCTGCGACATGCCACTCATGACCGAAAGCGGAACCTTCATCATAAACGGTGCGGAGCGTGTTATTGTTTCGCAGCTTGTCAGATCTCCTGGTGTTTATTATTCTTCCAGCTACGACAAAGTCGGGAAAAAACTGGTTTCGAGTACCATCATACCCAACAGGGGAGCATGGCTGGAATATGAAACCGATTCCAATGACTGTGGATTTGTGCGAATTGATAAAAATCGAAAGTTGCCAATAACCACCTTAATCAGAGCATTGGGGATGGTGGATGGCAACGAAATGTTAGAATATTTTGGGGAGCACGACGTCATCAAGGCGTCACTTGCAAAAGATCTGACAACCACCCGAGATGAAGCACTAGTTGAAATATATAAAAAACTAAGACCGGGAGAACCTCCTTCACTTGAGGGTGCAGCTTCTCATTTTGAAAATTTATTCTTTGATCCCAGGCGCTACGACACAAAAAAGGTAGGCAGGTATAAATACAACAAAAAACTGGCGCTCGCTGACCGCATAGTTGGCAGAAAACTCGCGGAAAATGTCATAGATCAGTCCACCGGAGAGTTGCTCGCAACTGCTGGAACTACACTTAACAAAAGGCAAGCCCAAGAACTTGAGGATGCCGGAATAGACAGAGTGGTTTTGGATTTGGATGACAAAAAAGTTGTTGTTATCTCGAATAAAATGGTGAATGCATCGAAATTCGTTGGTCTTTCTGCAGAAGAACTTGAGAAATTGGGAATAGACGGGAAGGTTTCATTTACTGTTTTGCAAAAAATCCTTGGCGAGACAAAGAAGGCCGAACTTAAAAATGAACTAAAAAAGCGCAAAGATGAATTAATGCCCAAACATATAACAACTACGGACATATTAGCATCCATAAGCTATTTTCTGAATCTTCACGATGGTATTGGAGAAACAGATGACATCGATCACCTTGGCAATCGCAGAATCAGAGCAATCGGAGAGCTTCTGCAAAATCAGTTCAAAATCGGACTCACACGACTCGAAAGGGTAACCAGAGAAAGAATGCTCGTGCAGATGCAAGATATCGATGTTATCACACCGCAAGCATTAATTAATATACGCCCCGTAGTGGCAGCCATGAAAGAATTTTTTGGATCATCCCCCCTTTCTCAATTCATGGAGCAAATCAATCCTCTCGCGGAATTAACACACAAAAGGCGTTTGTCAGCGCTTGGCCCAGGCGGTCTTTCAAGAGACAGGGCAGGCTTCGAAGTCAGAGACGTGCACTATTCTCACTATGGCAGAATGTGCCCTATAGAAACCCCCGAAGGTCCGAACATCGGCCTTATTTCTTACCTTGCAACCTATGCAAAAATAAATAAATATGGATTTATCGAGGCTCCATACATGCGAGTGCAAAAAGGTAAGGGGAAAATTCTTAACGAAATTGAATATATGACTGCGGATGTTGAAGATAACTTTATTGTTGCTCAAGCAAACGAACCACTTGACGAAAACGGTGTTTTTGTCAAACCGCTCGTAACTGCAAGATATCGAGAAAAAATTCTTGAAATTGAGCGCGAAGCCGTTGATTATATGGATGTGTCACCTAAGATGGTGGTTTCGGTTGGAACAGCGATGATCCCGTTTTTGGAAAATGACGATGCAAGTAGAGCTTTGATGGGTTCAAACATGCAAAAACAAGCAGTTCCGCTTTTGGTTCCAGAAATACCGCTAGTCGCAACAGGAATTGAATACAAAGCAGCCGTTGATTCTGGAGCTATCGTATTGGCAAAAAACGGCGGTGTTATTAAAAACGTAACGGCCAACTCGATCAAAGTACTGAACAGCGAAAAAGTTATCGATGAATATAAATTGCTCAAATTTACACGTTCTAATCAAGACACCTGCATAAACCAACATCCAATTGTGAATGAAGGAGAAACAGTCGAAAAAGGGCAAGTGCTTGCCGACGGCCCCTCCACCCGAAACGGTGAAATCAGCCTTGGCAAAAACGTATTAGTAGCCTTTATGACCTGGGAAGGATATAACTATGAAGACGCAGTTTTGTTAAACGAACGGCTTGTGAAAGACGACGTATTCACTTCAATTCACATCGAAGAATATCAAATTGAAGCAAGAGATACGAAGCTGGGGAAAGAAGAAATAACTCGAGAAATCCCAAATGTTGGAGATGAAGCAATAAAAGATCTGGATGAATTCGGAATAATCAGAATTGGCGCAGAAGTTAGAGCTGGCGACATATTGGTGGGCAAAGTAACACCAAAGGGTGAGACGGAACTCACTTCTGAAGAGCGTTTGCTCAGAGCAATTTTTGGTGAAAAAGCAAGGGAAGTGAGAGATACATCTCTACGGGTTCCGCACGGTGAATATGGCACTGTTGTGGACATTAAATCTTTCACAAGAGAAGATTGCGACGAACTGGCGCCAGGTGTCAATATGGTCGTCAGATGTTACGTGGCACAGAAACGCAAAATTTCAGTGGGAGACAAAATGGCCGGAAGACACGGGAACAAAGGAGTTGTCGCAAGAGTAATGCCACAAGAAGACATGCCGTTTTTACCGGATGGCACTCCAATTGACGTGATATTAAACCCGCTAGGGGTTCCCGCTAGAATGAACATGGGACAAGTGTTGGAAGTGCATCTTGGCCGCATTGCAAAAGAACTCGGAATAAATATGGTAACACCGGTCTTTGACGGCGCAACCGAAAAAGATGTCGCAGATGGTTTTGCGCAAATTGGTCTCAGCCAAAGCGGAAAATCTATTCTTTATGATGGCAGGACTGGGGAACCTTTTGATAACGAAGTCACCGTTGGCTACATGTATTACCTCAAATTGCATCATCTGGTTGATGACAAAATCCATGCCCGCTCAACGGGACCTTACTCGTTGGTAACCCAGCAACCACTTGGCGGCAAGGCGCAATTTGGAGGCCAAAGATTTGGTGAGATGGAAGTTTGGGCGCTGGAGGCATATGGTGCTGCGTATACGCTTCAAGAAATTTTAACTGTCAAGTCGGATGATATAGCTGGCCGGGTGAAAACCTATGAAGCAATTGTCAAAGGGCGGAATATCCCCAAAGCTGGGCTGCCAGAATCCTTCAAAGTTCTCATAAAAGAGCTGCAATCTTTGGGGTTAGACATCCAAATCCTAGGGGAAGATGACAGAGAAATTGACCTCAATAAAATGTTCGAAGAAGAAGGCCGGGAGGATGTTGTTACTCCAGAAGAAGAAGATTTAAGATCGCTCAGCGATGCAGATCCCGAGGAATATTTTGATCAAGAATACCTGGGAGATCTTGAAGATGAGAGCGACGAGATTTTGGATGAAGAGACGGATGATGTTTTACCAGACAAAATTTGAAAAACAAAAAACCAAATATCTTTGTGGAGGAAGTTGTTCTTATGGAATTTAATGATTTCTCAGCAATAAAAATAGGGTTGGCATCATCAGAGCAAATTAAAAGTTGGTCATATGGCGAAATAAAAAAACCAGAAACAATCAACTACAGAACACTAAAACCAGAACGTGATGGTTTGTTTTGTGAAAAGATATTCGGTCCGGTAAAGGATTGGGAATGCCACTGCGGAAAATTTAAAAGGGTTCGGTATGAGGGAAAGATCTGTGATAGATGCGGTGTTGAAGTAACAAGATCTAAGGTTCGAAGAATTCGCATGGGGCACATAGAGTTGGCCGTTCCGGTTTCCCACATCTGGTATTTCAAGGGTGTTTCATCCAAAATGGGGTTGATCTTAGATATCGCTCCGAGAATGTTAGAGAAAGTCCTTTATTTCTCAGCTTATGTAGTTACTGACGGTGGAGGAACTCCACTGCTCAAAGGGCAGATTTTGAGCGAACCTGAATATGAAAAAATGAAAGAAAAATATGAAGATGAATTCGAAGCAAAGATGGGCGCAGAAGCGATAAAAAAATTGCTGCAGGGAATTGACCTTGATGCTTTGTGTGCAGAGATTAAGAAAGCGTTAGAAACAGCTTCAAATCAAAAGCGGATAAAATTAGTCAAAAGGTTAGAAGTTGCTGAATCTTTCAGACTTTCAAAAAACAAACCAGAATGGATGATAATAGATGTTTTGCCAGTCATCCCGGCAGACATCAGACCCATGGTGCAACTCGATGGAGGTAGGTTTGCCACAAGTGATCTTAATGATCTTTATAGGCGTGTGATAAACAGAAACAACCGACTGAAAAGGTTGTTTGAATTGGAAGCACCAGAAATAATCATCAGAAATGAAAAAAGAATGTTGCAAGAGGCGGTTGATGCATTAATAGATAATGGCAGACGCGGTAAGCCTATAACCGGAGCAAACAATAGGCCACTCAAATCACTTTCGGATATGCTTAAGGGCAAACAAGGAAGATTCCGGCAAAATCTTTTGGGCAAGCGTGTTGATTATTCAGGTCGTTCTGTTATTGTGGTTGGTCCTGAACTCAAGATATACCAATGTGGTTTGCCCAAAGAAATGGCTCTGGAGTTATTTAAGCCGTTTGTTATGAAGCGCTTAGTTAAGCTTGGAATTGCAGGCAACGTGCGAAGTGCCAGAAAAATGGTTGAGCGAGCCAGACCAGAAGTTTGGGATGTGTTAGAAAGAATAATAAAAGATCATCCGGTGCTTTTGAACAGGGCACCTACTCTTCACAGGCTGGGAATTCAAGCCTTTGAGCCAATCTTAGTCGAAGGAAGAGCATTAAAGCTGCACCCGTTAGTATGTACGGCTTATAATGCCGATTTTGATGGCGATCAGATGGCCGTTCACGTTCCGCTTTCTGTGGAAGCCCAAACAGAAGCCAGGTTTTTGATGCTGGCGGCCAACAATCTGCTGAAGCCTTCTGATGGCAAGCCAGTGGTTGTGCCAACGCAAGACATGGTTTTGGGGATTTATTATTTAACTCAAGAAAGAAAAGGTGAAAAAGGAGAAGGATATTTATACAAGAATGTAGACGAAGCAATAATGGCATATAGTTCGGGATATCTAGGCTTGCATGCCAAAATCAAAGTTAGGCTAACAAAAGAACTTGATGACAAGCAGATCAGCAAAATTATAGAAACGACCATCGGCAAAATAATTTTTAACGAGGCGATCCCGCAAGATTTGGGATATGTTGACAGAACAAATCCAGATAAACTTTTAGATTTAGAAGTTTCGTTTTTGGTAAACAAAAAAAAGCTGGGCGATATCGTCGGCGACTGCATCAAGGTCCACGGTACAGCTATAACGGCAGATGTGTTAGATAACCTCAAAGATTTAGGATTCAAATATTCAACAAAAGGCGCAATGACAGTAGCCTTTAGTGATGTTGTGCCACCCAAAGAAAAGAAGATTTTCATCGAAGAAGCTGAAGCAATTGTTGAAAAAATAAGCAAACAGTTCAAACTAGGGCTTCTTTCAGAGGAAGAGCGCATCTCGCTTGCCATAAAAGTTTGGGAAGACACAACGAAAAAAGTGTCGCAAGCTTTAACAGAAAGCCTGGACGAATATAACACAATCTTCATGATGGCAGATTCTGGTGCTCGTGGCAGCATGAACCAGATTCGGCAATTGGCGGGGATGAGAGGACTTATTGCGAATACTTCTGGGACGACGATTGAAATTCCGATTAAAGCGAATTATCACGAAGGTCTAAATGTGTTGGAATATTTTATCTCGGCACGTGGAGCACGAAAAGGGATGGCGGATGTGGCACTAAGAACAGCAGATTCTGGTTATCTGACCAGAAGACTCGTTGACGTTTCGCAGGACATTATCATCAGAGATAATGATTGTCACGCAACAGAAGGTCTTAATGTGTGTGACGTAACTGATTATAATGAACTAATAGAACCGCTAAAAGAAAGACTCGTCGGGCGCTATCTTCTCGAAGACTTTTCGGATCCCAAGACCGGCGAGTTGCTTGTGTCACACAACGTTTTAATGAGTGACAAAGACGCAGATCTAATAATTGATGCAGGAGTGAAGAAAATAAAAATCAGATCTGTGCTGAACTGCCAATCGAAATGCGGAATTTGTTCAAAATGTTACGGTGCCAATTTGGCAAACGGAAGACCCGTGGTCATCGGAGAAGCAGTGGGGATAGTGGCTGCTCAATCGATTGGAGAACCCGGAACACAGCTTACGATGCGCAACTTCCACACGGGTGGCGTTGCGTCAGAAGAAGATATCACTCAAGGGTTGCCGAGAGTTGAAGAGTTGTTCGAGGCAAGAAAACCAAAGCACATGGCAATTATAAGCGAAATAAAAGGCAAAGTGACTGTTCGGGAACTTAAAAACACCAAGGTTGTCTCTATTTTTGATGAAGAAAAGCTTGAGGAAATGGAATACGTAATCCCATATGGCTCGAGAATTAACGTAAAAGACGGTAGCTTCGTTGAAAAAGGCGATACGCTCACAGAAGGTTCTGTCAACCCACACGATGTGCTAGAAATCAAGGGTGAACTTGCCGTGCAGGATTATCTAATTCAGGAAGTCCAAAAAGTTTATCGTATGCAGGGTGTTGATATCAATGATAAGCATATCGAAGTTATCGTCAGGCAAATGCTCAGAAAAGTTAGGGTAACAGACATAGGCGACACTAACCTGTTGCCCGGTGTGTTGGTCGAAAGATCGCGGGCCGTTGCCGAAAATCGCAAAATCGAAGACCGAATTGCAAGGGGAGAAACAACTCTGCAAAAAGCAACATTTATCCCGATGTTGCTCGGAATAACAAAGGCGTCGCTCGCAACCGAAAGCTTTCTTTCTGCGGCTTCATTCCAAGAAACAACACGCGTCTTGGCAGATGCTGCAATCAAAGGCAAATCTGATCGTCTGATTGGCCTTAAAGAAAACGTAATCATCGGCAAGCTTGTCCCGGCTGGCACGGGGATTGTGGATTATGATGCATTAGAGATAACAAAAAACACGTCAGAAATCGGCGACATAATGTAAATTTCAATTTCTCGGTTGACTATCATTCCAATTGTTTCTCACGCATTCCGGAATACGAAGGAAGTTTCTGCCTATTCTTCTCTCTTTCTCAA
>BNZN01000009.1 GCA_026001145.1 Clostridia bacterium
CAGAGACAGTGGAGAAA
This sequence comes from Clostridia bacterium, assembly GCA_026001145.1. Taxonomy (GTDB): domain Bacteria; phylum Bacillota; class Clostridia; order Oscillospirales; family Ruminococcaceae; genus BNZN01. Next base: position 18 of record BNZN01000009.1, read on the forward strand.
GAAGAAGCGAAAAAAGAAAAAAAATTGCCAGCAGCGCTCAAAGCGCAGTTGAGCTGGTTGGAGCAAGCTTTGGCAAAATTTTCACAAAGTGCCTTTAGTGCCCAACCAGTAAGACCTCTTCTTGACGCCGTCGATTGGTTGGGGCTTGGCGGCAAACACAGGGACTGGGAAAGCGATTTTAGCCTGCCGAAAGACGTTGCACCTAGGATGAATGAGCTTCTTGGGTCGGCGGAATCTATCGCAGGAAAACAGCTGCGTGGCGCATTGGCGCGTGCTTTGTATATAATTGAGGTGCTGATTGAAGGCATCGAAACAGCAGCAGAAGCACAAAATGTTGCTGTCGTTATCAACGACTTTGCTGTACAGTTGAGAACAATAGCTGCGCAGGCCACCCAACTCGCAGGTGGTGATTACCATGATTTGGCGGCTTTGCCTGTTGCCCTTCATCGTGTTGAACAACTGGAAGCAAATGCGCGTGAAATTCAAACACGTTTGTCAAAAGCCTCGAGCAAATTTGCTGCGACAGATCGGGCAAATTCGCGAAGCGGTGGCGGCGGTGGCGGAGGAGCGGGAGCTGGAAGTTTCGATTCTTTTGAGAGTTCAGGCAGTTCAGCAACGCCTTGTTCTTCTTCGTCATGTGGCGAGGGTGATGCCGCTGTTTCAGCGTCGCCTTGTGGTGGAGTCTCCGGAGCCGGGGCAGGCGCTGGTTCTGGATCGTTTGAAGCTGAAAGAGAAGCGAAGGAAAGAATTGCCCGTGAGCAGTTGGAAGCGGACAAAAAACGAAAAGAGAGTCTGGAAAAGCTTGCGGCGGCTTGTGTTGAGCAAAAAAAGAAAGAAGAAGAAATTGCGTGTTTACGCAAGGAGCAAGTCGAATTAGAACGTGAAATTGCAGACCGACAAGCGAAATATAATCATTTGGATGATGAAGACAGACGGCGAGATGAAGAAAAACAAGCGGCTGCAAAAAAGCAGGAACAACTTGAAAAAATCAAAGAAGAAATTGCAAAACTTGAAGCAGCAGAGCGGGATTTAGCTGCAAAATTGGAAAGTGGCGAATCTTCTGGTTCCCAAAGTGAAACCTTGAAAAAACAGCACCAGCAAAATGTGGACTTGGTGACTGAGATGCTCCAGTGTGCTTCTTCCCCGTCTGCAGCGAGAAGTGACACAGCGGCGCAAAAAAGTGCAAGCGAAGGTTCGCAGGGTATACTGGCACGCCTGCAAGAAATTTTTGGCGAAGGCCGAACCCTTTTGGAGAAATTGATAGGGGTGCAAAGTACCGAGAACAGGCAGCTCGCCGTAGAAAAGGAGAGTGTTACCAAGGAGCTGGAAAAGCTGCGAGAAGAACGGGATAACCTGAGAAAAACAGAGTGCGCCAGTGAGGAATGTTCATCTTGGTCAGCCGAGGATGAGGCCCGTCTTAAAGAAAAGAACAGGCTTATCCAAGAAATAGCAAAGCTGCAAGAAAAACTATCAGGCGTTGAGAGAGCAATCCAAACAACAGAGAAAGAATGGGCCGCTACTGACAAAACATCTGGCGTAGGTGCTTTGTTGACTCTAAAGTAACAAGTCAGTTTTTAGGCTTAGAAATTTTTGAAAAGAGGTATGTGGATTATGAAAAGCAAGAAAAAATTGGCATTGGTTCTTTGGGCAGCTATGTTCGCCAGCACGGCGTGCGTGCCGACAGCGTTTGCTTCGTTGGGCGATGAGAAACTTGACGAGCTGTCTGCTAGCATTCTGGCAGTGTCGGGCAGTGTAGAGAAGCTGCAGGCGTTTGCTCGTGAGTCCGTGACGTTCACAAGTTTTTCCGCGCAGCGTGCGAAAGAGTTGGGGACCTCATTTAAAAAGCAATGGTTCCGTTTTCGTGACGCAGAGCTGAAATGCCACCTTGGTGGATCGCTAAATGGTGCTACAACGACGAAGGTTTTTGCTTTCGCGCGGGAATTTCCAGTGCGGCGTGAAAAACTCATCAGACAGATTCGTGAATTGGAGCCGTTGTTTCGTGTGTTGCAAGACACCTACAAAGAGCTCGCTGGGATCAGCTTTCCCGACTGTTTGAAAGGACTTGGGCACCAAGACACTTTAGGATCTGCTGTTGCAAATGAACTGCAGCAGCTGTTTGAGGCGAGAAAAATGCCCATGGCACAAATACAAGTTTGCGACAATCTTACAGTGGCAAGCAACGAGTTAATGGACGCTTTGGAGCAGTTTGTGGCGGCAATTTGCCCTCGGCTTGGCCGAACAGGCAAGCCTTTAGATGAGCAAGAAGCCGCAAGACTTTCACAAGCGTTCCAAGCGGCGGAAGACAGCCTAAAAGCAGCGGAAAGCGAAATACCACAGACCTGGTTGTCAGATCCAGAAGTTGGCAGAAAACGGTGCCTGACCTCTATGAACTACGGAAAGTTTTTGCAGGAGGCCGCTTGGAAAGTGCCTGTTGCTGGGAAAGTAACAGACTACGCTCGCGAAAAGAAACTGATCCGCCAAAGTCCGTCCCTGTTAACGGGTGCCGCAGCGCAGCGGCAACAAACAGAAGAGCGATTCGCTGCGCAGGTGGAGGTGAAAGAAAGGCTGCGTGCCGGCTTTTCCAAAAAAGACGTGGCAACCCTTGCGGTGTCGGCTCTATCAGAGAAGGAGCTGGTTGCAGCGGCCCTGGATGCTGGCATCGGACCGTATCTGTCGTGCTCTGAGCAGGAATTGCGCGCGGGCGCGGAACACAAGGAGCGACCGGTCCGGCGTTCGGGAAACGAGCCGGCTGCCGGGGACGTTGTTAAGCTCGCTTGGCTCCGGAAGCTCGGTTTGCCGCCGAATGTTTCGATTTTCTTTTGTTGACCCGCCTGGTTCTTTCCTTGTTGTTGCAAGCGAATTGACATGATGAGCTGATTGTGATAGACTAGGAACATGAGAGCTGGGAGTTCTAGCTCCGAAATTTGAAAAGAGGTATGTGGATTATGAAAAGCAAGAAAACATTAGCATTCATTTGTGGCATGGTATTGGTCACAGGAACCATTTGCGCACCGATTGCGCAGGCAAGTCCGTTTGTGGACAAAATTAACAAAGTTTTGTCAGATATTAAAGCAGATTTGAAATAAAGCAACTCCCTTGATCCTGAGGAGCTGGTAGAACGTGTGAAAGACATTGTCGCAGAAATCCCTGCAGAACTTGCAAAAAAAGAGACGTGGGATGGCGTTTTCCCGACGAATCCATCGGAAGTTTCAACGCATCCCGTGGGCCGCGCACTGAAAGCTGCTCGCGCCGAGTGGGAGCGCGCCTTCCCGGTCAGTCCGTGCGTCGGCTGAGCGTGAAATAATAGGCGTGCTTACGGCGGATGGCGTGTGGGCCAAGGAAGAGCCACGGAGAGAAGAGCCACGGAGAGAAGAGGAAGCGAAGATGCCAGAGAAAGCCAAAGATGAGCCCGATGACGAAGAGGAACAGGAAGAAGATGAGGACGCAGAATGGGAGAATCGGACGACACGGCCCTACATGCCAGAGTATCTCCGGCTGATGCGCCCTCACGGCGAGGCGCGTTCGGGTCTGTCCCTTCTCGGTGTTGGTGGCGCGCCTTATGACCCGAATTCCGATTTTGACAGCGACACAGACGACGACAGTTTTACCGTCGAAGTTACAAAAGAACAGGTGGGACCTTTCTTACTTGCGTTGAGTGAGATTCTCGTTCAACAACAGCAGGCAACAACGAATTCGACGTCAGATTCTAGCGTAACAGACACAACATCAACAAATCCTGCGCCATCCTTCGAAAAAACAGGGGACAAAGATGTCTCAAAGGACAAATCACGTAAAGACGAAAACGCGGAATAATGGCCGCCGCTATAGATGAAGAATCACACTGAATGATAAAAGCACCTTAGAGAATCAATCCGATTCTTAAATCAATCCGATTCTTAAAGGTGTTTTGTTTTGAAATTTTAAACTAATTTTGCTTATTTTACATCTGATCTGGTGCCAAAACGCCAAGCAAACTCAAGCCATTGCTCAGCGTTTGTTTGGTGGCGCAGCACAGAATCAACCTGAACTCAGAAGCTTTGCCATCATCACTAAAAACCCTGCACTCTGAGTAAAACTTATGAAACTCGGTTGCCAACTCAATGAGATATTTAACCACCAAGGAAGGATCTAGTGCCTTGCCCACTTCTTCTAGCACCTCTGGATATGCAATCAAGCACTTGATAAGTTTTTTTTCATGAGCCGTAAGAACAACACCTTCGCTTCCACTCGAAAGTGGAAGCGCTTTTGATTTTCGCAATATATTGCAGATTCTTGCGTGCGCATATTGAACGTAATAAACTGGATTTTTTGATGACTCTTCTATCGCAAGATCCATGTCAAAATCAAGGTGCGTGTTAATTTCCCGCATGTTAAAAATAAACCGAACGGCGTCGACTGGGATCTCTTCTAAAAGATCTGCCAGTGCAATTGCTTCCCCAGTTCTTTTGCTCATTTTAACCACATCGCCGCCCTTTATTAACCTAACTACCTGCATCAAAAGGATCGTCAACTTATCAGGATCAATACCAAGATCAAACATAGCATTTTTAAGCCGCTTAACATGCCCATGATGATCTGCTCCCCAAATGTCGATGCACCTTTCAAACCCTCTTTTTTCGAACTTGTTCGCGTGGTAGGCTATATCTGTTGCAAAGTAGGTATAGTTGCCGTTCGAGCGTATCAAAACCTCATCTTTAGTCTCTTCATTTGCGCCACTAAAATGGTACCAAAGCGCACCGTCCTTCTCATATGTAAGCCCCTTTTTTGTTAGCCTGTCCACAACCTGGGCAATACTCCCATCCTGATATAAAGAACTTTCTTTGAACCACACATCATAATGAATCCGGTATTCTTCCATCGTCTTTTTTATTGTTGCAATGTTGTGGCTTAGACCATACCTTAAGAGTTCTTCTCTGCATTCATCTGAATCTTTTTCAGTCAAGCCAGTTCCGCACTCCGCAATAAATTCTTCAACCAGCCGCTTCACATCATCTCCATGATACCCGTCAGATGGAAATTCTATAGCACCTTCCCCTTTAATCTTCTGCATAAATCTTGCTTCCAATGATTTTTTAAATATATCAATCTGATTCCCTGCATCATTAATGAAAAATTCTCTGGTTACTTCGAACCCAAGTTTTTCCAGAACACTGCTCAAACAATCTCCAACTGCACCACCTCTTGCGTTGCCGATGTGCATTGGGCCTGTTGGATTTGCCGACACATATTCTATAAGTACTCTGCCGCGTTTTTGTGGTGTAGTTTCTGAATAATTTCCGTCAATATCCCTAACCACGTCTTTATAAAAATCATCTGACAATTTGAAGTTGATGAAACCTGCTTGCACACCCACGCTACTCAGCTGTGTGCCTTCCAAATCAAGGCCTTCTGTAATGCTTTCTGCTACCTTTTGCGCTGGTTTATTAAACTGTTTCGCATTAACCATAGCAATGTTCGAAGAAAAGTCTCCAAAAGGTTTGTGAGGAGTATATTCCACCACAAATTCTCTAGCTTTAATTTTCATCCCCTGCTTAGAGGCAACCCTTTCAAGCTGCTCAGACAAAATTTCGACAATTTCCGACTTAATAATAGAAACCAAATTCAACATATATTCCCCTCATTCAACGGATGTTGGCGGATCAGACAAATTTACTCCTCAACATCATAATATTTAAAATTAACTTCCACCCGGTTATTACTGGTAAAAATCGAATTAACATCAATCTTGTAGCAAAGTTCCAAATCCCCCCCATTCTCTCCCGGTTCCGACCTTATAAGCTCTCCCAAAACACCTATTTGCAGATTGCCATAATTAGTACCATGCCAGCAATTCGTTCGCTTCCCTTCCTCAATCACTAACATAGTATTCAACCCCCCTTTTTTCATGATAGTAGCAATTTTTTGTCCATCACTTTTCACATCAAAGCTCAGCGTGGTTAAATATTTAAAGTCTTCGCCCATTTCTTCATATGTCAGACTGTATCCCATTTCTTTCTTTTCAAATTTGCCTTTAGTGATTATCTCAATTATCTCAGGTTCATAAGTTGCCGCTTCATCATCATCGTTTGCCTGTTGTGTACTTTTTATCAATATTAATACATCCTTCATTGATTTTAATTTCACCCCTTCTTTCGACAATTTTGTTTCAGCTCATTTCATTTGCCACTTTCCAATCAAAGAAAGATTATACACGCACTCTAATGCTATTATTCCCATGAAGACGAAGCTAAAGCACACTTTGTGTTGTTAATATGAAAACGTATTCACGCACGTAATCTTTTTTAATTAAATTGAAATTCTGTCGACACTAATATATAAGATGTTGTCACAATACAAATTTTTGTTGTAATTGTATTGTGGAGCAGGGAGAAGGCCTCACCTTCGATTTACTTCACAGGAGCGGCAATGAGTGTTTTGCCCTATTGATTTTGCGGTGACAATCGTGTATAATATTGCAGGTTACAAATTTGTGGTGGGTGGCCACTTTATTGAAGGGCGGGGAAGGGCTAATGAAAGTATTGGCTGGGACGAAAATGTTAACTAGGTTGATTTTAGTTCTTACGATTGGTTGTGTTATGGGTTTCCCTGGATGCGTAGATAAATCCGAGAAGTTAACCATCGAAGTTTTCAAGAAAAGGGGTAAGCTGGTAGTTCTCACGGAGCCTTTCTTCGTCCCATATGAATATTATGGAGACGGTAGTGAAATAGTTGGCGTCGACATGGAAATTGCACAGTTAATTGCCAATAAATTAGGCGTTAAGCTCGACAGGCAAAAACGATCGTTCGACGGGCTTTTCTCTGCCCTTAGTGCTAATGACGGTGATATTGTTATGGCTGGGATTACTCTTGACGAAAGGAGTGAAGGCAAGTTCCCGCACTCGGAGCCTTATGCCGACGCGTGCCAAAGAATTGTGGTTTCAAACGACTGCGACGACATAGGAGAGTTCAAAGATCTCGCAGGCAAAAAAGTGGGGGTACCTATTGCTACCTCTTCTGCGACTTATATGCAAAAAGCTCTAGAAGAAGATAAAGACGGATCTTTTAAAGACACACCACCCACGGTTGAACAATTTGAAAATAATTTTATGCTCATTAAAGCCCTCAGCAACAAGCACGTTGATGCAGTTTTGTTAGATTCTGATACTGCTGAGATTTATGCGCAAAAAGATCCGAATCTAAAGGTTCTGTCAGGCCTGATCGGGAAAGAGGAATATGTATTCTTGTATGCCAAAAACATGTCTGATGAAGTGATCAGCCTAATCAATAAAATTATAACAGAAATTAAAGCAGATGGCCGACTTGAGGAATTCCGTGCGAAGCACAGATTGGCAAACGCAGGTGGAAACAATAAGGGTGAGTGATTTATTCAGTAGTATGTGCAAAACTTTTGTGGAGTGTGTGTAATCACTCAATTGGAGGGCTAATGAAGATATTAGTTAGAACGAAAATATTAACCAAGTTGATTTTGGTTCTCATAATCGGTTGTGTTATGGGGTTTTACGGGTGCAAAAATAAGCCCAAGGTGACCATCGAGGCTTTGAAGGAAAGAGGTACGCTGGTAGTTCTTACAGATCCCACCTTTTATCCGTATGAATATTATAACAGAAAAGGTAAAATAGTTGGTATCGACATGGAAATTGCACAGTTAATTGCCAATAAATTAGGCGTTGATCTCGACATTCGACCACGATCATTCGAAGGGATTATTTCCTCCCTTAGTAACAATGGGGGTGATATTGCTATGGCTGGGATGTCTCTTACCCCTGAGAAGCAAGACACTTATCCACATTCTATGCCTTATGCCGATGCACATCAAAAATTTTTGCTTTTAAGCAACCGCAAAGACATAGAAGAACCCCAAGATCTTGCAGGCAAAAAAATAGGGGCTCCTATCGCCACCACTTCTATGACTTGCATACGCAAAGAGATAACAAACGGCACTTTAAAAGACACAAACACAGAGGTTATGTCATACGGCAATACCTACGAGGTCATTCAAGCCCTCAAGAGCAAGCACGTTGATGCAGTTTTGTTAGATTCTGATACTTCTGAGGTTTATGCAAAAAAAGATAAGTGTCTAAAGGTTCTGCCAAGTCCGCTCGGGGAAGAGGAAAAATATGTGTTCTTTTATCCAAAAAATGTGTCAGATGAAGTGATAAGATTTATCGATAACATTATAACAGGAATCAAAGTAAATGGCCGACTTGAGGAATTCCGTGCGAAGCACAGATTGGTAAACACAGATGAAAGCAGTACTGCAGAGGGCGGATGGACCGGTTTTTTCCTGAAAGGGTTGAAAAACACCACTGGTTTGGTTTGCATTTCTATGATTTTGGGGATAGTGGTCGGCGTATTAATTGCATTCATCAGAGTACAACATCGATTTAGTGGTAACTTGAATTTGTCGAATAAAGCAGCTGGTTTGTTTGTGCAAATTTTCCGTGGCACCCCGCTTATGCTTCAGATGTATATGTTTGATTCTCTGTTTAGTAGGTTTTTAAGCTTGTCTTGGCCAGCTGTAATTCTGGCGTTTGGATTAAATTCCGGAGTATATATATCCGAAATTTTGCGAAGCAGCGTTGGAGAAGTTGATTCTAGCCAGTATGAAGCAGCTCGTATCTTGGGTTTTTCTAATAATCAGACTTTAAAGCTAGTAATACTTCCACAAGCCTTCAGAAACTCAGTCCCAACTCTTTTGAATGAGTTTAGCTCATTGCTCAAAGACACGTCTATAGCGAGTGCGATGGGTATCGTGACTCTAGTTCAACCCGCGGTGGATCTGAGTTGGGCGACAAATAAAATGTGGCCCTTTTGCTTTTCTGGGTCGTTGTATTTTCTCATCATTTTACTTATTTCCCATACACTGAATTGGATTAAACGGTGGTCTGCTGCCAAAGAAATCCGAAAGGAACAAACCAAATATGTCAAGAGGATTAAGCCTGAATGCAACGATATGCAAAAACCAAAAGAGTTAGGGTAGGTGTAAAAGATAGTGATTGAAATAAAACATCTGGTCAAAAATTTTAATAACTATACGGTTCTGGACGATATCAGCATAAAAATAGAAAAGGCAGAGTGTGTGCTTATTTGTGGACCCTCTGGAGTTGGCAAGACCACGTTTTTGAGGTGCCTAAACCTTTTGGAGAGGCCAACTTCCGGAGATATTATTTTTGAAGGTCAAAGCATCTTGTCCCCCACCTGCGATATTCTCAAAGTGCGTCAAAGGATAGGCATGGTATGCCAACAATTCGACCTGTTTACGAACTACACTGTTTTGGATAACATTACTCTTGCACCCATCAAACTCCTTAAAAAGCCAGTGAAAGAAGCTCAGGATGAAGGTTATGATCTGCTTGAAAAATTCAGGATAGCAGATAAAGTTTATAGCTCTCCTCTCAGACTTTCTGGTGGGCAGCGGCAGCGCGTCGCGATCATCAGGGCATTAATGATGTCTCCTGCTGTCCTTCTGCTTGATGAACCAACGTCAGCTTTAGATCATCAAATGCAGCTTGAAGTTTGTGATATCATAAAAGAGTTGCACAAAGCGGGAATAACCATGGTAATAATAACACATGACACGCTATTTGCCGAATCTGTCGCCACGCGAGTCGTCCAAATGGAAAATGGAAAGTTCGTCTGATGTCCGGTTGAAAAGCAACGCCCAACCTATTATAACAGAAGAAGCAAAAAAGAGTTCCAGATTTTAGGCTGGAACTCTTTTTATCCCAACCTTTGTACTTCGGCATCCAAATCTTCATCTTGAGTAGGGAGGGAATTAAGGTCCGGAATCTCTGGGTCGTCGTCCGCATCCACATCGTCTGCTTCGTCTCGGGCATCGCGTGGTCCACCAACTCGGCTCGGTTCAGCATTCCCTCGATCTTTGGGATTTATTAGGAGATCTAGAGCCATTCCTAGCAGGTCATTTCCTTGACTTTTTTGATTTCTCAAAGCAGCTAAAGCAGCTGCCCGGGCGAGTATATCCCTGATAGTGTCGTACGGCGTAGCTGTTTGTGCATCGGCTTTTGGCACATCATCTTTTTGTGATTCTGTTTCTTCTTCGTTTCCCTTTTCCTCTGTATCTTCACTTTTCTCGTCTGCTCCCTCACCCTCTGGTTCCTTCTCCTTCTCTTCCTTTGGTTTTTGTGCCACAGTTGTTGCGGGCTCCATTGTTATCGGTTGTTCTTTTTCCTTTGTTTTCGACCCAGCAGCGTTGCTTAGTTCGGCGACGTGACTTGGTGCACCTGCGGCGTGCTGGGCGGCGACAACTTCAGCAAGCCAACGGGGTTCTGCGTTGCCACCACTTTGCGCTGTTTTAACATCTTCTAAGGCCAATGCTCCTATGTGTTGTCGTTGTTTCGGCAGCAAAGTTACTGCCGTCGCGCCTTCGACATCATGACCATTAGCAGCACCTGATATTCGATCACTGCGAGCGTAAAAGCAATTATTGAACATTGGTGTCTCGGTTGTGTCGCCCAATGCGTTGCCCAATATAGCTCCGCCGGGGCTTTTTTGCGTACTAACAACTCCCAAATTTAGGCAATTTGTAACGGGCGCGATCGCAGCTCTCCCAATAATGCCTCCAGCATCTGTTTCAGCAATGACTTCTCCCAGGTTAACGCAATTATCAACAGATCCCACGGCCGAAAAACCAACCAATCCACCAACAGCATCATCACCGCGAATTAGCCCTCTATTGACACAGCCAACAACAGACGACAGGCTGGTGTTCATTCCGACTATTCCTCCTATTTGCCTTTGGTCGTAGCCTGGCTTTCCTGCCAAGCTCGAGATATTACCACTGTTTAAGCAGTTCCCTACGCGACCTTTCCCGTGGTTGGTCCCAACAACTCCTCCGACCATAGTCCAACCGCGCACCGTGCCGCTGTTGTCGTTGTTTAAAACGTTTGCCTCTGAATACCCTACAATTCCGCCAGCTTGCAAAGCACCTCGCACGGTCCCTGTATTTGTGTTTCCTGTGAGCGTTCCGCCAATGGAACCTCCAACAATTCCGCCCACAGCATCTGTAAAGGCGCCGGTCGGTTGTGCGTGCATGCCAACACTAGTCACATTGCCAGTATTTTTGCTGTTCATAACTATTCCGCCGTTGTTATACCCCACTACGCCTCCAACAAATGCGGTGCCATTTATAGTATTCGCATTGCTGCAATCCTCTACAAGTCCCTCGTTTTCTCCAATTAATCCGCCGGTTTTTGCGCAACCGGTAACTGTGCCTTGTACCAAATGTAAGTTTTTTACAACGCCACTTTTTCCCAAACAGTTAATGAAGCCCACTGGACCGTGTGGGTCCTTGATAACTAGTCCGGATATCGTATGGCCCCTACCATCAATGGTTCCGATAACTGGGTTACTCGCGGTTCCGATCCCAGGGAAATTTTTGTCCTTGGGAACAACCACATCCTTTGTCATACGAGTTATTGTCTCGCTGCCTGGAAACTGGTGCTTCGCATCACCGTTTTTGTAAAGTTGGCAAAGATTCTCGAGACCTTTCAAATCGGAGAGCAAATACTCTCCGTCACGTCTCCATTCGAAATTCTTTAGTTTAATGCTCCCTAAATCTGGTGGCGTTGCATTTACCACGCACATTTCAGGCCCACACATTGCAAAACTCATCATTGCTCCCAGGAACAAACATCTCATCTTCACTTTGCCCATCATAATCACACTTCCCTATCATTTTCAAAAATTCCAATATTTAGATGACAGTTCATCTAAACTTTATACTCAAATCATATCATGTATAAATTTATTTGTCAATGGCCAACTTGCAATTTATTAAAAATTTGTAAAATGTTATATACTTACATTCTTATAACAACAAATTATTTAAAATAAACTAATTTAAATGGCGTTCAGACAGTTTTGCACACAAAATCTGGAACCAGATTCGTCGTCATTGTATCTTTGCAAATTGATAATAAAATCTATTATTCTACAGTTTGACTTTGGTTTTTTGCTATGATATAATGTCAGCTATCACGATTTCATTCTCGTTAAGTGGTGCTGTAATGTGAAGACTACACAAAAGAAACGGCAGGGCAGATAAATTGAAGTTAGGTATAATTGGGCTTCCAAATGTGGGGAAAAGCACTCTGTTCAATGCAATTACCAATGCAAAAGCGGAGATCGCAAATTATCCGTTTTGTACAATTGAGCCTAACACGGGAGTTGCTCTTGTCCCAGATGAGCGTTTGGATGTCTTGGATGAAATGTATGCTGCAAAGAAACTAACAAGAACCGCAATTGAGTTTGTTGATATCGCGGGGCTTGTTGAGGGCGCCTCTCAGGGGAAGGGCCTTGGGAATAAATTTTTGTCACATGTACGGGAAGTAGATGCGATTGTTCATGTGGTCAGATGTTTTGTGGATGACGATATAATCCATGTTAATGATGATGTTTGCCCTGCACGAGATGTGGACACGATCAACACCGAGCTTATTCTTTCAGATTTAGATATGTTAGAGCGCAGAATCGAAAAAACAACAAAAGCTTTGAAAGCAGATGCAAAATATCAAAAAGAACTCGATTTTTTGCAGAAACTTCGCGAATTTCTTAGTTCGGGGAGTGCGGCACGGAGCTTTGTTTGTGACGAAGAGCAAGCAGAGTTTTTGGCTGCAAGTAATTTGCTTTCAGCCAAACCTGTTTTGTTTGTTGCTAATTTTTCTGAAGATGATTTCAGAAATGGAATTGATGATAACCGATATTTTGAGGAAATTTGTTTGGTTGCAGAAGCCGAAAATGCCATTGTTATACCGACTTCAGCAAAGTTGGAGGAGGAGATATCACAGCTTTCGAAAGAAGAAAAGAAGTTCTTTTTAGAAGACATGAATTTGCGTGAGTCTGGTCTGGAAACTTTGATAAAAACCAGTTATGTGACACTAGGGCTTATCTCATTCTTGACTGCAGGGCCACAGGAAGTCAGGGCATGGACAATAAAAAAGGGGACTTCTGCTCAAAGTGCCGCAGGAAAGATCCATTCAGACATGGAAAAAGGGTTTATCAAAGCGGAAATCATCAACTATTCAGATCTTATTGCGTGCGGTGGAATGGCAAAGGCAAAAGAAAAAGGATTAGTTAGGCTCGAAGGAAAAGGTTATGTTATGCAAGATGGAGATGTGGTTCTGTTTAGGTTCAACGTGTGAAAGACCGCCGATACACTACTGCACGGGACTTGAAAGGATAGTGCTTTGATGGAAACGGTATATGGTGTTAGTATATCGAAGAACATCTTGTTTGGTAAGTGTGTATTCTTTGAACAAGAGGCACTTAATTCAGATTTTGTGCGAGTGCACGATGTTAAATTGGAATTAGACAGGTGGAGAAGAGCGGTTAAAGAAACAAATTCCCAGCTGACGGAACTTTACAGAAACACAATCGATACTTTTGGAACTGCCAATGCTATGATAGTGAAGACACATAAATACATTTTAAATGACACTGCATTTGTCGGGAAGATAGAGGAACAAATAAAAAAGCTTTCCTGCAACGCTGAGTATGCCGTGTTCGTCGCAGAGAAATATTTTACAAAAACTCTGACTTTAACAGGGAATGAATATATCAAAACACGTGCCGATGACATTAAGGAAATTTGCTTGGTTCTTATTAATAACCTCAGAGGAAGTGGGCACGAAGGACGAGCAGAGTTTTTTCGAATGCTTGGTGATCGTGCTGAAAGTGAATCGTTAATAGTGGTGGCACACGAAATTTTTGTTGCCGACGTATTGGATTTTGAAAGATTCCAGATCAAAGGATTCATTACAAAGGCAGGCAGTGCCATGGCACATGCTTCCATTTTGGCACAGTCGTTGGGGTTAGTGGCACTTGTTGGCACCGGGAAAAGCTTAAGGGATTTTGGCAACAAGAATGTTGTTATTTCAGGTGGTGAAAATCTGGCAGTTTTGTCACCAGATCAAGAAGTAATAGAAAAATACCTAAAGCAGAAAAAAACCTGGGACAGGGAAAAGATTAGGTTGAAAAGCATGATTGAAAGAGGTAGTTTCACAAAAGACGGTCATAAGGTCCAGATTATGGCCAGCGTTACTGGGCTTAAAGATGCTCAAAAGGCTAAGGAATATGGTGCCGCTGGGATTGGCCTGTTCAGAAGTGAATTTATATACTTGGGAAGAGAAACGGTCCCAAGTGAGCAGGAACAGTTCGAAATATATAAAGGGTTGTTGGAGCTCAGTAAAGACAATCCCGTGGTCATTAGGACAATCGATGTGGGGCCAGACAAAATGCCGGATTATTTCGGCAGCTTGATTTCGGCAGGTTCGTGGTTTGCAATTCGAGGCATTAGATTTTGTTTAGAAAACCCTGAAGTGTTTATAACACAGTTGAGGGCACTCTTAAGAGCCAGTGTTTATGGAAGGTTAAAAATGGTCCTGCCAATGGTCACGTCCGTTGCAGAAATTGAAGAAACAAAAAAAATATTGAAATCTCTTAAAAATGAGCTGGATCGTTCGCAGATCGCATATGACAAAGATGTTGCACTTGGCATAATGATTGAGACACCGGCTGCTGTTATGATAGCTGATAAGTTGGCGAAAATCGTCGATTTTTTCAACATAGGGACGAATGATCTTACACAGCTTGCTTTTGCGGTTGACAGGAATGCAGAAGGCTCAAAGGGATTTTCGATGGATGATGCAGTCATACTCAGGATGGTTGATATTGTTGTGCAGGCGGCAAAAGAATATGGTATTCCGGTGAGTGTTTGTGGTATTTATGCCAATGATGTTGTTTTTTTAAGCAATTTCGTAGGGCTCGGTGTCGACAGTTTATCGGTACCCGCAGAGCATATCTGGGAAGTTAGAAAAAAGATAAATGGGCTCTCGTTTATAGAGCAAGTGAGCACTGTGGAGAATAAGATCAAAAAATAATTTGATATTACAAAGGAAAATGTAAATGCGAAATTTGGTGCTAAGAGGCTGGAACAGATTTTTCGTCTCGTTGCAAAAACTAGCAAAGGCAATGTTAATTCCTCTCATGGTCATGCCGTTTATTATTTTGCTAAACACGCTTGGGGAACACATCAGTTTCTTCAGTACAGTAGGAAGTTATACAACCATATATCTTCCGGTCATTTTTGCAGTCGGCGTGGCTGTTGGCCTTTCTGATGATAAAAATGGCTATGTGGCCGTTGGTGCTGTGGCATTTTATGTTATTGGCATGAACTCACTGTCAGCGCTTCAATCGAGCATTCCATTGGGTACGTTTCAGGGAGTCGTTGCTGGTATTTGTGCTACAGCGATATACAACAGAGCCAAGAATGTTAGTATGCCGGTTTGGTTCACCTTCTTGAGTGGGTATAGGTTTACTTTGCTTTTAACAATCGTTGCAAGCGTATTTGTAAACTTATTGACCTGGCCACTATTTGAATATTTTGATATTCTGGGCATAAAAGTGGGAGAGGTTGTGTTATCACACCGCTCTTTGGGCGCATTTGTATATGGAACCGGAAATAGGTTGTTGCTTCCATTCGGATTGCATCACCTTTTGAACAATTTTGTTTTCACGCAACTTGGGGAATTTCATGGAATAAGAGGTGAATTAAACAGGTTTTTAAATGGTGATACCACAGCGGGCTATATCACAGGGGGAATGTTTCCTGTTGCTATATTCGGGTTGCCAGCAGCCGCTCTTGCTATGTTTTTGTGCACAGATAAAAACAAAAGAAAGAAGGTTGCTGCGTTTTCGTTAACAGTAGCTGCGAATTCGATTATTACCGGGATTACAGAACCGATTGAATACATGTTTATCTTTGCCTCACCGTTTCTTTATTTTTTGCACATGATTTTGACGGGAATTAGCCATTTTCTCATGTCCTATTTCGACGTTAGGGTTGTTTATAGTTTTGCGTCAGGACTGCTAGATTACACAGTTGCCAGCGATTTGGGTGAAAACCCGAGGTTTATCATCTATATTGGTTTGATGCTATTTTT
Source organism: Clostridia bacterium (assembly GCA_026001145.1). Classification (GTDB taxonomy): domain Bacteria; phylum Bacillota; class Clostridia; order Oscillospirales; family Ruminococcaceae; genus BNZN01. The sequence goes on from BNZN01000009.1 coordinate 15,977, forward strand.
TGTTTATTTTTCTGTGTTTTATTTTTCGATTAAGTTACTTAAAGTGAAGATATTTTATCCCTTTGAGGCTGAAGTTGAGAAAAAGGACAAATTATCTGCCGCAAAAGATGCTGACAAAAAAAGTAGAAATTACATTTTGGCTGAGAAATATATTCAAGCTGTGGGGGGAGCTGATAATATAAGTGAACTGTTTTCATGCGCAACCAGGTTGAGATTGTCTGTTCGTGACATGTCGCTCGTGGACGACGAGGCGATTTTAATGCGAGGTGCTCTTGGAGTAAGCAAAATGGGAGGTAACTATCTGCAAATTGTTATTGGCATTGGTGTGGATGCCATTTTCAAGGAAATGAATGAAATATGGTTAAGTGAAAAGGGAAAATAATTTACGCGAAGAAGGTAGATTTTAAATGGAATTTGAACGTGCTGTTGGCAAAAGAACATTCGACATTGTGGCTCCAGTTGAAGGCAAAGTAGTTCAACTTTTTGAACTGCAAGACGAGGTTTTTAGAAACAAGATAGTTGGAGATGGCTTGGCGATTGAGCCGTCAAATGGGCTTTTTATGGCTCCGATTTCCGGGACGGTTGTTCATGTTGCAAGAACACGTCATTCGATCTTGATTAAGGCGGACGAAAAATTAACGATAATGGTGCACATGGGGTTGGATACGGTTTACTTGGAAGGAGTCGCCTTTAAATGTTTTGTCACAGAAGGGCAGAATGTTAAGTGTGGCGATGTGCTTGCCAAAATGAACCTGGAAGAAGTTCTAAGAAGGGAAAAGAAAATAGTTACTCCTATAATTTTAGTTGAAAATAAAGAGGCACGACTAAAGAAGACGAACCAGCTTTTTGTCAACAAGTATGATATGTTATTCACCGTTATTTTATAATTCTTAAGGAGTGGGTTTTATGGAAAGGTCTTTGTTTACGTCCGAGTCAGTTACTGAGGGGCATCCAGATAAGATATGTGATCAGGTTTCAGATGCAATTTTAGATGCAATTTTAGAAAATGACCCGGATGGGAGAGTTGCTTGTGAAACTGCCGTTACTACCGGACTTGTTTTTGTTATGGGTGAGATAACAACTAGCGGGTATGTTGATATCCCTAAGATTGTGCGTAAAACATTGAAAGATATTGGTTATGATGGGAGCACCTGTGGGTTTGGGTTTGACACGTGCGCAATAATGACATCGATTGACGAGCAATCCAGCGACATTGCAGTTGGAGTTAACACGGCTTTTGAAAACAGAAAAGAAAAAACAGAAGAAGATTGCAACGGAGCCGGTGACCAGGGAATGATGTTCGGCTTTGCTTGTGGCGAGACTAATGAGTTGATGCCTTTGCCAGTTTCTCTCGCACATGCAGTAGCAAAAAGGCTTGCAAAAGTGCGAAAAGAAGGAATTATTCCATATATAAGGCCAGATGGAAAGGCTCAGGTTACTGTGCTTTATGAAGATGGCCACCCTGTCTCTGTTGATACTGTGGTGGTTTCGTCGCAACACGCAGAAGGCGTGGATTATGACCAGTTGAGAAGCGACATAATAGAAAAAGTCATTAGAGTTGCAATTCCCGGGAAGTTGTTGAGTGAACAAACGAAGTTTCACATTAATCCAACCGGCAGATTTGTGCTTGGTGGTCCGCAAAGTGATAGTGGTCTCACCGGCAGAAAGATTATCGTTGATACCTACGGTGGATATTCAAGGCACGGTGGTGGAGCGTTTTCGGGGAAGGACCCTACCAAAGTGGATAGATCAGCTGCCTATATGGCTCGTTATGTTGCCAAAAATGTGGTTGCAAGCGGTTTAGCGGAAAGATGCGAGATTCAGATTTCTTATGCAATTGGTGTTGCAGCTCCGGTTTCGGTGATGGTTCACACGTTTGGAACAGGCAAGTTAACAGATGGCCAGCTTAGTGAGCTTGTGAGGGAGCTTTTTGATTTAAGACCCTCGGCAATCATCAAGACCCTTGACCTCAAAAAACCGATATATCGGAAACTCGCCGCTTATGGGCACTTTGGAAGGGAAGATTTGGGAGTTTCGTGGGAAAAACTAGATAAGGTCGAAGAAATTAAAAGCATTGCAATGTCGAAATTTGGTTTTGTCTCTTGAAGGTGAATAACATGCACGATCACGCCAGTAAAATAAGAGCGCTGGTAACAGTTTCGTTGTTTGCGGTGTTGGCGGTTGTTGTTTCAAAGCTAAAGGTACCAATTCCAATTTTTCACTTGAGATTCGAAGGTTCTTTGGCTATTTCGTTGCTTGTTGCCATCAGCTTTGGGGTTAAGTATGGCTGGTATGTAGAAGTGACAAAATATATATTGAACCTTGCTGCTAGCCACACTTTTGGGGTGGGTGAAACCGTTGACTTGTTGATTGGGATTTTGGCCATTTGGAATTTTGGTTTTTTGCACAGGCGATTTTGGCTTTTTGATGTAAAGTCATTTCGCCTTATTTTTGTTTTTTTGCAGACTTTTTGCATGTTACTGGGTGGTTTTGCTGTAAACCTAATTGCCTTGCCTGTCTATTTCTGGTTGTTTAATTTTAAGCTCACGGCCAACTTGCTGCTCAGTGGAGCATTGATTGGAGGAATCTTCAGCACAGTTAAGGTAGGACTATGTTGCATACTTGCAACATTTTTGCAAAAAAGTCTGCCCGAATCTTTGACGAAAAGCCTTTCGCGTAAAAATAATTCGTGACTGTAGATTTGCCAATTGTTGCCTGAATTGCTTCGGATTTTTTATTTGCAAATCTAAGAGCAAAAAACCCTTTTACTATGGCAAAAAGCGTTGTGGAGAGGGTCCAGGGGGAGGAGTTCGCAATCTCCCCCTGGTTTGCTTCTTAAAAAGCGAGTTTCAAAATACAAGAAAAGTACGAGAAGGCGAGTTTGTTCCAAATATCGGAATGTTCGGAAAGAAAAGAATTGACCTTAAACAAGAAGGTAGAAAGCGAATGTGTTTTGATTTTCGGAATGATTGGAAATCAGAAGAAAAGTCTGGACCCATCCTTTAAACGCTTTTTTCCAGAGTTTAAAGTTGTTTGCTCTGAATATCAGAGTGCTTGGAAAAAAGTAAAACCCCCTTGTCTTAGACCTTGGGAAAAATATTTTTGTAATAAAACATTAAAAACTTTGAAAAATACTTGAAATTTTAAAAACAATGTGATATTATGAAAAGCGTAATTTAATTTTTATTTGAGAAGGGGGTTTCCTAGCATGAGGAAAGTGAATGAGAAAATGAGAGGAAAGCGAAAAAAGAGAGGTCTAGCGAATTTAGTTGCTCTGTTTGTTTTTGTGGCCGCATGCATGCCAGTACATACGAGCTGGGCCGATGATCTAGAGCAGTACGCCGGGAGTTGGTCGGTGTTCTTGACAGCCCTCAGCACCGCTATCGCGGCAGGAGGGCCACAAACCATAACCTTGACAAGCAACTTCGACATCTGCCAAACCGTCGACATCCCTGAGAACGCTGACATCACGCTGGACTTCAGTACTCGTGGCGATAGCAGTGTTACACTCACACGCGCCACATCACATCCAGATCCAGGCGGCGGTCCATTGTTTCGTGTTCATTCTGGCGGCACATTGACGTTCCTTGGACGAGGAACGTTGCAGGGTGACAACGCGCCGCCAAGCGCCGCGACGGGAGTGAGATTCCTTCAGCTTCGCGGCAACGACGGCTGGCAGAACGGCCCTTTGGTTGCTGTTGACGCTGGCGGCACCTTCCGCGCAGGCCACATGTATTTCCAAAACAACGTAACAACGGGCAACGGCGGCGCTATACACAACGCGGGCACGACGCTGCTGTGGCGTTGCGACATAAACGACACAACAGCGACAGGAAACGGCGGAGCCATCTACAACGCGGGCACCGGGAGCCTATCGTGCCGCTGGCTCTTATTCACGTTTCTGCCCTCGTGGCTGGTCGTTGGAGTTTCTCACACGGGGCAAATTCAGGGCTGCGTGGCTGCCGGCAATAGGGACGCCGCTTTCGATGTTGAGGGCGCTGCAGTGACTGGTTACGGTGGCGCCATCTACAACGAAGGGCGCTGCGTTTTGCAAGGCTGGCACTACCGGTATTGCGTCGCGTTCGGTGGTGGCGGTGTGGCGAATGTCGCCGAGCAGTCCACGGGTGGACTGCAGCTGGGCGAAGCAGAAGGCGACGCACCAATCATCGCCTATTGTCGAGCAGCAGGATGTTCATACCCGTCACAGCAACCCGAAAGTTGGGGGGAGGGCAATGTGCTCTGGAATAGCGGTTATTGTGAGCTCGCAAAACTCAACCTAGCTTACATCGAAACCGGCCTCTCAAACGCGGACTTTTTTGTGAACGGCCGACATCCAATCAAGCTAACAGCTGATTGCAATCTGCCCACCGGTTTGCGCATTGCTGGGTTTTATTATGAGGACGATGATGACTCAGGGGATCAGTACTCAACTCCTAGCATGTGGAAGCTAGGTGCTGACGAACCTGGAGAAGACAACGATTTCGCCATTTTCGACCTTAATGGCCACAACCTGTACAACTTGTACAGGCCAGAAAACGAATACCAACCAGAGTGGAGCGACGATAGCACAATCGTATGCGTGGGCACCATGCCGCTGGTTCTCGATGGCACAACAGGGCATGTGAAGGTGACCGGTACAGAGAAAATACATCCAAACTTGCCGAGATACTCAGGCCGGACGTTAGTTGTTGCCATGGACCCATCATCCACAGTCACTGGCGCCCTCACTTGCGAGTTGCATGACATATTCACAGGAGCATCCATAACGACACCGACACCGTGCACAATCCAGCCGCTCGCTGCACACACGGGAGACGCTTTAGCGTTGGAAACGACATCGCCGGTTGCTGGCAGGGCGCGAGAACTACTCAGCACAGCAGACGCCACGCAGAATTATCTGGTAACGCTGCCTGAAACGCTGGCTCCTGGCTCCTATTGGCTGGTGATCAAAGAAGGCACTTTGGCAATTGGAAATATCCATATCAATCTCGCTGATGTTGAACCTCCAAAATTCGACGAGGCTTTGGTGCGAACAGCTGCTGATGGAGCACTAATTGTAAAAAGTGAAGGAGCCTACTCCTACACCGACGGCACACCTGTCATAACCTTTACGTTGACAGACGCCTCCGGTGTTATCGGGCTGTCCGGCGGAGTGAAAACGCTGCGCCTCACCAGGCCAACAGCAAGCACGAACCCACTCGCTACAGATCACGTGGCTGTCGGCGCAAGTGGCACTGTGACTGTTACTTATCCTGTTTCTGCCGAGGGCAGCTACATCTTCGAAGCAATCGACTATGCAGGGAACAGGAACTCCATAAAGTTCACAATGATCAAGTACTCAAACCCGCCGGTCACACCACCACCCGGCCTAGGGCAACTACATAGCGGTGGCGACACAATCAACAACAAATACGAGTCGCACTCACAGAACGACGACAGTCATGACACCTATAGCGAGAGCACCACCCATGAGACCACAATGCACCACCATTATTACCCAACGGAAGGCACACCGGAAGGCACTGCACCAGCGGGAAAAACAGAGGACATAACACATTTCAAATTCCTTGGTGGGAAGGAACTCAGCAACAAAACGGGGAAGATCACCCCCAGCAAATACCTCACAGAGAAAGCATTACGCGAAGCGAATCTCGATGACGTCGTAATTGAAACTACGTCCGAAAGCCCAGGGGAAAGCGGACAGTCTGGATTCAAACAGACCGTGAGAGATCTGCTCGAGGCTATCAAAAAAGAAAGAGAAGCGGCAGAACCAAAAGCAGAAGCAGAAACCATCCCAGAAGTTTCGCCACCAGCCGTTGCCACTTCTGTTAGCATCGTGCCGGGAATCGCTAGCTTGGTCGCGCCAGCCGGCGTTACTGGTAGCCCCGCGATAGGGTACACTATTGCGCCTGTGTCTTTCCCCATTCCCGCTGTGAATTTCGCCGCGGCAGCGAAAGATGATCGAACATCAGAAGAAAAGGCAGCGGACGCAAAAGCAATGATGAAGTTCTATAGAAAGCAACGAAATTTAGATACTGACTTGATTTCAAAACATTCAATTTTAACCAAAGCAAAGAAAAAATATCCTGAAATTTTTATTGACGGCACAGATTTGCAGTTACTTACTTTTGGGGACAAAAAAGCATTGGCAGAGCCATTTACTTTTCGTACAGCTCCAGATGAAATTTCATTGGCCTTAAAGATAAGTTTGCCATATAGGCTTTTCAAGGTTACCAGTAAAGGGACAATGGTTGAGGAACTTCCCGTCCTAAAAATGACCAAGGGCACCGTAAGCTGGCAAATAAATACGAAAAAATATTCTTTCATCATCAAAGAAACTCCTATTGCAATTATGAAAAATAAAAAGTACCAAGCAACAGATTTTGCGAGCTTCGAAATGAGCATGGCCAAATTGAAAGAGGCACTTAAAGGCAGTACGAAATTGCTTCTGAATGGCGAAGATACGATGGCGGTCATCAAAAGCAGCAGCGTTTTGGCCAGCAAAGCAACAGGGACTCTGGATTTGACGATCGACAAGCTTAAACCAGAAAATTACAACCTGGATAGCAAAACGAGTATGATCTTCGACCTCGGCGATCTTGGGAAACTGCAAAGTGACATTACACTTTACATCGGGGCCAAGGGGTTGGGTCTGGGTGGCCAAACGTTCACTATTTATGGCGCCGACTCGCAAGGGAAAGCTGTCGCAATCGGCACAACGACGGTCAGCAGAACCAAACAAATAGCGAAGATTGTTATTAAGGCCGATGTGGCCAAGAAGATTGGGAAAGCAAAAAGTTAAGCATCCCCAATTAACAGCAGTCCCAAGTAATTTTGACCGCAATAAATATCCCACGGCTATGCTGTGGGATATTTCTGTGCTCCTCGAACTTCGGCATGTTTGCTGTCTAATCGTGATTTGAAGATCCCCCAAAAACCACCCAGTTCCTGCCGATAAGTTCTGTAAATATCAAAACTTCATCACAGTGTTTCTGCAAGAACTTATCCCTTTCCAATCTTACTTTTCCCCAATTTAACCCAACCAATTTGCCTGCCACTTTCTGACTTTTCATTTTGGCATCCGAACAACTAAACACAATCTCCCCATGATTTTGGCCAGCTATCCCACCCACATTTTCAAGTCCACACAATTTCCCACCAGAAAAACATTTTGTAATTTTTGCTCCCACAAGATTGTTCCCAACAATGCCTCCCACATTAACATTACCCAAAACCGTTCCGTCAACAACACACCCCCGAATCTTTGCCTGGCATGCGCTAGAACCAACAAGCCCACCTACATCAAAGAAACCTTGCACCAAAACACCACTAAGCTCGCAATTTATTATGTTTCCATTGTTTTCGCCCGCAATTACTCCCACACAACTTGCTCCAATAACAGATACATTTTTAATCTTCAGATTTTTTATTGTTGCACCTGTTTCAATGGTTCCAAACAGACCAACAGAAACCGAATTAACATCTCTTATTTTCAAGTTGCAAATACATTTCCCGTTACCATCAAATGTCCCACCAAACCTGATTTTCGAAGTCATTATCAACGTTACTGAACTCATGTCCAGGTCTTCTTCCAATCTATACCACGCACAAGGATATTTACCAATCATGAGAAAATCCTTTGGAGATCGGATCAAAAATGGATCAAACCTTGTTCCCAGGTTTTTACCCCTCCGTATTCTTTTTTCTCGCCTCGTTATTGTCTGATTATCCATATTTTCACACTCAATTTTATTATTATTTTATATGTGTACAGTATTTAGCCTTTTTGATTTGTTTTAAATACATTACACATTATATTTATCATGTTAGCACTTATAATTAATTCTGTCAATTGGCATTTCCAATAATTTTTATGGGGATTTTATGGGCAGCAAAAAGGGACTGGCAAAAACCAGTCCCCATTACCAGCCAATAAAACGAAGCAAGCAGATTTATGTCAGCGTATCTCTCTTCTTTAGCGCGCGGTAACTTGCGTATGTTGCAACCAACGAAAGAACAAAAAGTACAACATACATGTATTTCGATTTGTCCCAAGGCAAAGGAACATTTATGCCATAAAAACTAAAGATAAGCGTCGGTATCGAAAGCAAAATCGTCATCGAAGTCAAAAACTTCATTGCGGAATTCAGGTTGTTGGATATTATCGATGAGTAACTATTCATTGTCGTAGTTACAATGCCGGAATAGATATTAGACATGTCCACACCCTGTTTAATTTCGATCAAAACATCTTCCAAAAGATCCTGATCTTCCTCATAAATTTTGAGGACTCTTCCTCGCAAGATTTTTTCGATTGTCATCTGGTTCGCTTTGAGTGAAGTTGAAAAATAAACAAGAGACTTTTCAATCTCAAGCAATTGCAACAATTCTTTGTTCCTCATCGAGTTTCTAAGCTCCGATTCAAGCAGGCTTTCAATCCTGTCAATCTGCTTTAAGTGCTGCAAAAACCTAAGAGCTATTCGATAAAGAATCATAAACAAAAATCTTGTCTTAAACTGAATATTCACGTTTTTGACCATCGAATCAGCAAGTTCTTTGATGACGGTGTTTTCTTTGAGCGAGATCGAAACGACAAAATCCTTTGTAACAATAATCCCAAGCGGCATGGTGGAATAAAGGATAGCATTTTCGCTTTGGCGTTGCGCACACGGAACGTCCACCACCACCAAAGTCTGGCCACCATCGTCACTAACTTCAGTCCTTGATGATTCCTCTTCATCAAGTGCTGAAGTCAAAAACATTGGGTCGATAGCCAACGTGTTTTTGAGATATTCAAGTTCAACTTCTTCAGGTGCCACAACGTTAACCCAGCAACCTTTTTCCAATTCATCAATCTCGCATACTGCATTGTTAACCGATTTATAGAACTTTAACATTAGCTTCACCTACTTCCCGCCATTAACCAAAATCAATTCAAACACTCAACCAACTATCCCATAGGCTCTTCCGCGTGCCCCACAGGTTCTTCTGCGTGAATTCTTTTAATAACATCAGCAAACAGAGATGCAGTCGAAAGTACTTTTATCTTCCCTATTTTCTTTTCCACCACCAAAGGGATGGTATCCAAAAGGATCAATTCCTTAATCGGGCTTGCGTCTATTATTGTAAGCGATTCACCCGAGAGAACGCCGTGAGTCGCACACGCATAAACATTTCTCGCAGCACCTTCTTTTTTTAATGCGTCAGCCGCCTTGCAAAGCGTTCCCGCAGTATCTACCATGTCATCGAAAATAATAACATCTTTCCCCTGAACATCTCCAATAATATTCAGCACCTCGCACATATTAGCCATTTGGCGGCGCTTGTCAATAATTGCCATCGGAGCATTCATCTTTTTTGCAAACTTTCTGGTTCTCATAACCGATCCAACATCCGGCGAAACAATCACCAAGTTCCCCTCGTTGCCTTTGAACCGCTCAGAAAAATAATCCAAAAAGACAGGCGCCCCCACAAGATGATCAACTGGAATATTAAAGAACCCTTGTATCTGAAGAGCGTGCAGATCCATCGTGAGAACTCTGTTTGCCCCTGCGGAAGTTAATATGTCGGCAACAAGCTTTGCAGAAATTGGATCTCGGGGTTTTGCTTTGCGATCTTGCCTTGCATATCCAAAATAGGGCATCACCGCTGTTATTCTTCCGGCAGAAGCCCGTTTGCAAGCGTCAATCATAATCAACAACTCCATTAAGTTGTGGTTCACTGGGCTGCAGGTCGACTGGACCAAAAACACGTCAAAGCCCCGAACTGTTTCCATCACCGAAACGCTGGTTTCACCGTCAGAAAACCTAGTCACGTCCATCTGTCCCAACGAAACACTCAGTAACTCAGCGATCTTTTGAGCCATCTCCCGGCTTGCATTACCAGAAAAAATCTTGAAGCCACTTTCTTTAAACCCCATAAATCACCACCACAACGCAGCTGTGATGACACACCTCCCACGAATCAGAAGATCAAGCAAAAACCCACTAGAATGATACCACTTATTATATTAATCTGTCAATTAACACCGGCTCAATTTTTAAAGGACAAAAGCACGTGGAATCATTTCTCCTTAAATTACCTCAAAATAAAGCAACATCAAAAGGTTGACAATATTGCGGTTTTAGCTTATGATTTTAGAAATTTGATTGTTGTCTAAATCGAAACAAAACCGTCAAATAAAGGGTTTGTTTTATTGGATCATGACTAAGTTGCTCCATGTTTTCACGCTAATGAGCATTTTTAACCCTAAATTTGAATATGGGATGGTGTTGATGAGTGCAGTCATTTAAGTCTAGGCAAATGCTTAGAAAAATCTTGGGTCAAGCCGCAACTTTATGCTTATTGGTTACAATGAGTGGTTTTGCAAGCTGTTTGGCAGACGGAATTTCGCAAGAAAACATCGAAGAACCTGAACTTGAAGAACCATTGATTTCAATAATTATCCCAGTTTACAACGTCAAACCTCGTTATTTAAAAGAATGCTTGGAAAGTGTAATTAATCAGACTTTCAAAAGAATCGAAATAATTTGCGTCGATGATGGCTCAACTGATGGTTCCCTTAAGATTTTGAAAAAATTTGCAAAAAAGGACAAACGAATCAAAGTGATTCATCAGAAAAACAAAGGACCTTCCGCTGCAAGAAATACCGGCATAGATCAGGCATTGAAATCAAATTCAAAATACATATTGTTCGTTGATTCTGACGATATTTTGGCTAAAAAAGCTTGTAAAGTCCTTGTTGCTGCAGCGACAAAAGATGATGATATCGACATGGTAGCATTTAATTTCCAAGTGTTTCCAAATTCCCCCACCTTTGTTTGGTGGAAAGACGTCCAAGATGAAATCTATAGAAATGATATTGATGCCAACATTTCTATAATAGCTAGGGCGCATTATTACCTTTGGGATAAATTTTACAAAAAGGATATTTTCAAAGAAGTGAGACTTATTGATGACATTTCTTATAGTGAGGATGTGTGTTTCAACCTCATGGTTTTGCCAAGAGTGAAATGCCTAAAATGCATTTCTGACAAACTCTATTTTTACAGAGTGGATAACAAAAATTCACTTTCGAAAATAACTAATCAGGAAAAAAGACATGATGATACGCTTAAAATCATGAAATATGTCTGTGATGATTGGCGTGAACTTGGCAGTTTGAATGCACATAAAAAAGCACTGCTCAACATATTGGCCGATGAAGTTCGGAAATATAGATACGACAACAGAGATTATACCGCCGATTTTATCAACGCTTTTGGTGAAGAGTTTTTTAATGCCAAAACCATTAAAAAACTTCCTAAAGATACTCAAGGAAAGTTGAGGACATTATGTAAGCAAATGTTTGCAAGTATTACAAATATTTAAATGTGGGGGACGTTGATGAATGTTTAGGAAAGTCCTAGGACAGGTGATAACTTTATGCTTATTGTTTACAATAAGTGGTTTTGCAAGCTGTTTGGCAGACGGTATTGCGCAAGAAAACGTTGAAGAACCGGAACTTGAAGAACCAAGTTCCAAAACTGAACCTGAGACAGAAGAACCATTGATTTCAATAATTATTCCTGTCTACAATGTCAAACCTCGTTATTTAAAAGAATGCTTGGAAAGTGTAATTAATCAGACTTTCAAAAGAATCGAAATAATCTGCGTCGATGATGGCTCAACTGATGGTTCCCTTAAGATTTTGAAAAAATTTGCAAAAAAGGACAAACGAATCAAAGCGATTCATCAGAAAAACAAAGGACCTTCCGCTGCAAGAAATACCGGCATAGATCAGGCATTGAAATCAAATTCAAAATACATATTGTTCGTTGATTCTGACGATATTTTGGCTAAAAAAGCTTGTAAAGTCCTTGTTGC
>BNZN01000010.1 GCA_026001145.1 Clostridia bacterium
GAAGATAAAGACGATGCTAAGGCAGAAGTTGCTGCTGGCCCGAAAAAAGAAGCAACTCAGGAAGAAAGGCTCAAAAGGCTTCGTGAGGCATCAACTTCTGTCATGAACGAGAAACAAATGCGAATGACATATAAAGCGGACGAGAAAAAGCTTATTGAAAAGCACCCTGTTGGGGAGCCGGCTTTGCTTGATTTTCCCAGAATGCATGCATTTTGGGCGGTGATGAACCTGAAAACGAACGAGGAAGATTTTCAGGCAAAAAAAGAAGAGATAGCTCGCGAAGTCAACACGAAAAAGTTTGAAAAACTATTGCTCGCTAGGGCTCAAAAGTTGAACGTTAAGTTTAACGACGCGGTAGTTACGCGATTCAGGGCGGATAAACTGAAACGTGAAGAATAGGAAGCTTCTTATGCCCGGCAGCATGTTTTAGGACATTTGAGAAGTGCCGCTGATTTTTTTTATGATGGGGTGGTGTTATTGTGAAAGTAAGTGCAAATCCCAAATCAGATGGGTTAATAAAAACAGCCTTGATTGCAGCTATTTATGCGCTTTTATCCTTCCCGTTCAGTCCGCTTAGTTTCGGCGCCACTCAGGTTCGCATTGCAGAAGCTTTAACTATTTTACCTGCTTTGGGCCCCGGAATGGTCGGTGGGTTGGCTCTTGGTTGTGTCGTCACGAATCTCTATGGGGTTATGAACGGTATCGATTTTGCGTGGGATATACTTATTGGCAGTGCTACTACGTTTGTTGCGGGGATTTTTACCTACAGGTGCCGCAACATATTATTTAAAGGCTTGCCGATGATTGGTTGCTTGCCTCCTATTTTGTTGAATGCCGTAGTGATTGGTGCTGAGATTACGCTTAAGGAAACCGGAATGAATTGGGTGTGGCCTGTGCTTTTAAAGAACATATTGACGGTCGGAACGGGACAGGCTGTTTCCTGCCTTGTTCTTGGGTTGCCGCTTTTTATGTTGTTGAAAGCGACGATTTTCAGAGATGATAGCGGTGAAAGTTAAGCCGCTTCGATTATTCTTTTTTTCGTGTGCTTTCCAAACATTCCGGAATTCGAAACACATCGCTTTCTCGAACTTTTTTGTGTTTTGACAAAAAAGTTCCAAAAAAACAAACCAGGGAAGGAATTGCGATTTTTCCTTCCCTGGACCCATCCTTAAAACGCTTTTTCCACAATCTAGGGTTACTGTTTTTGATTTTGCAAATAAAAAGTCAGACTTTTACGATTTCTGGTTTGTTCTTGAAAGGCAGGGTGCTTAGAAGGCAAAAAAGTGGCTTGACTAAGCGGAAACGAGGTGAGTGTTAATAGCGGTAAAAGCATTACATTGGGATATGTATATATGTTTTTTAGAAAGCTTGGGAGGAAGGTTATGGTTCTTTTTTTCTTGGTTGAAACTTGAATATTTCGCGAAAAAAGCTAGAAAGTGGTTGTGCGAAGTTGCAAAGCGCATTTATTATGATATCTTAAACACAAGGGTTTTGTTTTCAAACTTGGTGTTTGGTTTTCTAAAGAACACACAATCGTTGACTATTCGCTTGACTAAGGCATTTGGTCACTTTCGAAAGATGGCGAAAGAAGAATCTCCAAGTGTTATTTTCAAGGAATTTGTCGCGTTTTGTGGATTCAAATATAGTTTGCACAAGCGGTCGTTTTGGCGGTTTTTAAGAGCAACTTTAGCTTTTTTTTCGTTTTTGTTCTGTTTCTTTGTGATACAGTATGTCAGTCACATCGAATATGGCATCGAAATCAGGTGTGAAGGAAAGCTCGTTGGATATGTTGAAGATGAATTTGATTTTTGGGAAGCGCAAAAACTTGTTAAGGAACGCATCCTTGAGCCAACTGAAGATATATACATAAAACCAGAATTTACTGTTTGCGTTTTAAAACCCGAAAGGGTTACCAGCCATTCAGAGCTTGCGGATGGGATTATGCGGATTCTGCGTGACGATATAGTTAAAGCAAGTGGCATTTATCTTGATGGCAAATTTCTGGGAGCAACAACCGAAAAACCCTTGCTAGAAAAAGAATTGAAAGAGATCAAACTTAAAAATTCAAAAGGGCTCAAACAAAAAGGAGAAGTAATCTGGGAAAAAACTGTTGACATCCAGGAGGCCATTTATCCCAAGTCGAGTTTGCTACCGTTTAATGAATCTTTAAAACCGCTGCTAAATTCAAGAGAACCAAAAGAAACTGAGCATGTTGTTAAAGAAGGCGAAACAATCGAAAAGATTATCTCCGAATATGGGATGACAAAAAAGGAATTTGAAAGATTAAACCCGGGAACGGTTGCTGTTAATTCTGGGGGCAGTTTAATGGTGCGGGTGGGGGTTCCCTTTTTGGGGGTCAAGGTTGTTACAAGCGCAATTGTACGTGAAAAGGTGAAGTTTAAAAGTGTGAAAATTGCGAGCTCTAATTATCCGCTTGGTACACAACATCGCAAGCAACGTGGTGTTGATGGCGAAGTTGATGTGACTTATAATATCACCTATGTGGATGATGTGGAAAAAACCAGAGTTCCGGTTTTTAAAAATGTCGTAAAAGAGGCAGTTGATGAACAGGTGATTGTTGGGCAGCGGCGCGACAACTATTTTTATGATTATGGTGAAAGCGTTCCGGATGGGGTGGCCAATTTCATTTGGCCAGTTGAGGGTAACAAAGGTTACATAAATTCCTATTTTGGTGGTCCAACTAGACACCGAGGTGTTGATATTTGTTCAGAGTTTGGGACGCTGATTTTGGCGAGCGATGCTGGGACAGTTGTTAGCGCCGGTTCGGACGGAACCTATGGGAAAAGTGTTGTTATAAGGCATGAAAACGGTTTGTTTACGCGGTATGCTCATAATTCAGAGATATATGTCAAAGTTGGGCAGGTTGTGGAGCAAAAGGAGCCGATTGCAGCAATGGGGCAGACAGGGAATGCAACGGGAGTACACTTGCACTTTGAAATTTTAAAAGGAAGAACACAAATTGACCCAAGGCCATATGTTGAGAGGTGATCACTATCCAGTTTGTGACTGAGCGAACGAGAACTCAAAAAACTGTGCGTAACTTGTTATTCATAATTCCTTGCCAGATCATTCTCATTATCTTGGACTTTCACCTCAAACGAAAGTTTTCGAACGTTCTTAGCGCAAATCACCTGGGTGTGGAAAACACATTTAGAAAAATCTTAATGTTTTTTTCTGCAACAAATCTGGGGCTCATCCCGGCAATCTCATATAGTCTTTATAAACCGTTTGCCACAAATGATATCGAAAAGATAAAGGCTACCGTAAAGTTTATCAAGAGGCTGTGTTGGGCATTGGCAGCCCTCTTCATATTAATTGGAGTTCCTTTCACCTTTTGTTTGCAATTGGTGGCCAATAATGCTATATATGCTATCCCTAACATAAGGCTTGTATACCTGCTGTTTTTGGCGAATGCTGTGATTCCTTGTTTTTTTGCTCACCGGCAATCTGCAATTTTATATAACCAGAAGAAACATATTGTGGTTTTGATTAACTTTGTTGCGGTTTCGAGCAAAACGGTTGCGCAGATGATTTTCTTAAGCAAAAGGCCTGGTCTGGTTTCTTTTGTGATGTGCATAACACTTTCCACGCTTTTGGAAGGGCTAATAATCTTTTTCGTTTCAAAACGTCAATATCCGTTTTTGTCTGAAAAAAGCGAAAGTAGCCTTTCGGGCAAAGAAGTCATTGCGGCTTTCAAAAATGCCGGTGGAGGTTCCCTTAATCAGGTGTTTGGCCTTATCGTCAATGTCACAAACAGTGTGTATGTTTCCAGGTTTGTTGGGCTTTCGGTTGCCGGAATACATTCGTCATATGACTCGATTCTTGAAGCGGTCAAGACGTTCAATTGGAACTTTTGCGAAGCTATTGGGCCGAGTGTTGGAAATTTGGCGGCACTCGGGGAACACAAAAAGTTAGAAAAGCGGTTTTTTTCGGTTTTGTTATTGAGCAACTGGATCTTTGGTGGTGTTGTGTGTGTGCTCGTGGCCAATTTTGCCCCGTTAGTTCGGGTTTGGAGGCCAACCCTTAGAGTGTTTGATGATTTTACAAGTATTATGATATTTGCCAATTTTTATATGCTTGCAGTCAGAAAACTTATCTTGATGTTTAAAGGGAGCATGGGGATTTATTGGGCTGGGAAATACGTAACGTTTTGGGAAGCGGTTTTGAATGTGATTTTGGGTTATCTGCTTCGGGGCTATGGCGTTGCGGGGATCTCCGTAGGGATGGCAATCAGCATTTTGTGCACCTGTTTTTGGTGGGAGCCTTTGTTGCTCTTCAAGCTTGGGTTCAAGACTTCGTCGGTGCTGTTTTTCAAAAAACAGTTGATATATTACCTAATGACGGCGATTTCTTGTGTGATTTCGGTTTTTATGTGTGTCCAACTGGATCTTTTGGGGTGGCCAAGAGTGATTGTTGGCGGAATGATTAGTGTTTTTGTCCAAAGCATAATATTTTCGGTTGTATTCAGAAAGACTGAGGAATTTTTGTTCTTAAAGGGCTTAGGACGAAGGTTACTTGCTCGACACGGCTGATCATGAACGAACTTTTCAATTCCCGTAATATGTGGCGGAATCTCCCAAATTCCACGCATTGCATTTGTTTGCTTTCCTAACGCTCCGGAGTTTAAAATAAATTTTCTTATTTTCACGTGCTTTCCAAGCACTCCGAAATTCGAAACAAAACCGCCTTCTCGAACTTTTTTGTGTTTTGACAAAAAAGTTCCAAAAAAACAAACCAGAGAGGGAATTGCGATTTTCCCTCTCTGGACTCTCCCTTGAAACGCTTTTTGCCAGAGTCTAAGTTTTTTGTTTTAAATATCGGAAAAGGTTGTTTGCCACTCGCTTTTCAAGAAGCAAATTGGGAGATGATGAGCTCCCCATTGGATTTCTTCCCACTATGTTTTTTTCGAAAGAAGAGATTTTTCGCTTTGAGCTTTAATGCGTATATGCGGCTTGATTTCTTGGAGAATGCAGCATTATGGTATAATGGAATGAGAGAAGAATCGAATGTGATTTAAAAAGTTCAAAAAGAAGGTGCTTGGTTGTGGATGTGAATACAAATCCGGTCAAGGGAACAAAAGATTATCTGCCAGCTGAGGTTGTGGTGCGAGATTACGTTAAGAGTCTTATCCTGGAAGTTTATCGTCAAAATGGCTTCCAAAGGATTGAAACTCCTATGATTGAAAGCATAGAGCGGTTGGATAAAAGTGATGGGGGCGAGAATCTTTCATTAATTTTTAAAATTTTAAAGCGTGGTGCTAAGCTTGATTTGGCCAATCAAAATCTCAAAGAAAACGATCTTGTTGATAGTGGTCTGCGGTACGATCTGACATTGCCGCTTGCAAGATATTACGCGAACAATCGGCATCGTTTGAAAAATCCGTTCAAAGTCATTCAGGTTGATAAGGTTTTTCGTGCAGAAAAGCCGCAAAAAGGAAGATTGCGGGAGTTCTATCAGTGTGATATAGACGTTATTGGGGACGAGAGCGTCGCCGCCGAAATCGAGTTAATTTACGTAACCAGTGAAGCCCTTTTGAAACTTGGCTTTTCCAATTTTGTTGTCAGGGTCAACGACAGAAGAATCCTGAAAAACGTGATTGTTTCTGCGGGCTTTGATGCAGGTGAAGTTTCTAGTGTCTGCGTTTCAATCGATAAGTTAGATAAAGTTGGAATGGATGGCGTAAGAGAAGAGCTTATCACAAAAGGGTTTGATGTTGGTGCGGTCGAGAACTTGGTTAAGATTATGGCGGACACGTCATTCGGGAGTTTCGAAACTTTGGGTGAGGTCTGTCGCGAAACCGGCGTGGTTGAAGACCTAAAGCGGGTTGTCAACATTTCGAATGAGCTTGCGGATGGCAGATACAAGGTTGAATATGACAAATCTCTTGTTCGTGGAATGGGATACTATACTGGGATGGTGTTCGAGATTGTTGTTCCATCGTTTGGTACTTCGATAGCTGGGGGGGGCCGTTATGACAACATGATCGGGACTTTTGTGAAAGAGCAGATTCCGGCAGTTGGTTTTTCAATTGGCTTCGAAAGAATAACTAGCATCATGCTGGAAGGCGGGATGTTTAAACCAGAGGTTGCAAAGACGGTTGCGGTGATTTATGGCGAAGACTCCAGGGTGGCTGACGCAATAAAAAAATCGAATGAGTTGAAGCGGCAAGATTATAAGGTCACTATCTTCAAGAAGGCGACAAACCCGGGCAAACAGCTGGCATATCTGGAAGCTGAGGGCTTCAGTTATGTGTGCAGACTGGATGAACCCGGTGACCTTAAGCCACTCAAAGGCTGAGGAATGGAGAGAGATTATGATAATGAAGAACAAGATAATCAATGAAAAGATTGAACACTTAATCGTTGAAATAAACAAATTTACCGACGGTAGCGAATTGCAAAAAATTTTATATTTACAAAACTTTTTGCTCGCTAATGTTAAGTATCCTCATATTAAATTGAAAAATGAAGATGGCATTTTATATCCAAAGCTTGACCTGAACGATGATATCCAAAAAAATTATTCGACCTCTTACGGCGGGTTGATAAATAAAAAGGTATTTTGTTTTGGAATCGCCGAAACCGTAAATTTAATTTTAAATAATCCCAAAATAGATATTAAATCTGAAACTGTGAACGGTTATTGCGTATCGCCCCAAAATGGCAAAATTATCCACGCTTGGAATATTGTTTTTGTTGAAAACATGGCTTATCAATTAGATACTACTTTTGATATCACCAGAAACGTAAATGTCAAAAAATTCTTTGACGATAAGTTAAAAATTATTGATGATAAAAACGAAATTGCCGGTGCTAAAGCTACAAAGTTCTCTTAT
Source organism: Clostridia bacterium (assembly GCA_026001145.1). Taxonomy (GTDB): domain Bacteria; phylum Bacillota; class Clostridia; order Oscillospirales; family Ruminococcaceae; genus BNZN01. The sequence continues at coordinate 6,857 of BNZN01000010.1, forward strand.
GAAAGATTTTTGGTTAGCGATAAACATTTCGAGTCAGACCATATCTGGAATAAAAGTTATCCTATATGTAATTTGGAATATTCAAGGGGAAAAATCAAAATTGCCATAGAACAACTAAAAGCTAAAGGTGTAAAATTCGACTATACTACCGAAAAATAAAATTGGAAAAATCATAAAGATGAAAAATATCGATGTTTTTTCTCAGAATCTGTTCCCGATCTTTTTAGCAGGGTTGATATGAATGCCAAAATAACCATATGCAATCTGGATGAAACCGATGAACCTAAATCACTCAAACGCTGAAGATAGTATCGAATAATTATATAAGCAATGAATGGAGAAAGATTATGATAAAGGCAGATTTTCACACACATTCTGAATTTTCTGGTGATTCAGAGATGAGGCTTTCAGAGATGGCGGAAAGAGCGATGAAAATAGGACTGGAGGTCCTGTGCATCACAGACCATTATGATCTGGATCAACCTGATCTGTTTGAGGAAAAAGCGTTTGATGTGCCGTGTTATTTGGACGCGTTGCGAGAGGTCAAAGAACGTTACACAAACAAGATTGATGTCAGATTTGGCATCGAGATTGGATTGACTAACGATCTGAAGGAGAAACTGCAGGATTTTGTGAGTGCAAACAATTTCGATTTCATCATAGGCTCTTCACACACCGCCAATGACATGAATCCATACGTTCCAGAGTTTTTTGAGGGTCGCTCGGAAAAAGATGCTTACCTTGAATATTTTCAATCCATCCTTGAAAATGTGAAAAATCTTGATTGCTATAGTGTCTACGGTCACCTGGATTACGTGGCTAGGTATGGACCAACTCAAAATAAGGATTTTAATCTTAAAGATTATTATGAGGTTCTTGAATCGATTTTTAAGATTATCATAAAAAACGGTCGCGGGATCGAAGTGAATACATCCGGATTTCATTATGGCTTGGGCAACCCGCATCCACACAAAGATATCCTAAGGCTTTATAAAGAGCTTGGTGGCGAGATTATTACGGTTGGCAGCGATGCGCACACCAAAGAAAGGATCGGAGCTGATTTCGAAAGGGTCGCTGAATTGTTAAAAAGCGTGGGCTTCAAATACTACTCAACCTTCAAAAACAAGGAGCCAACGTTTCACAATTTGTGATTTGCTCTCCGATGCTGCATTTTGTGGCCATGAGTGCAAGGAATGGCACAATATTTTATGTGAACTGAGAGATGGAATCATGATTTGCACAAAACAGAAAGAACAATCAACGAATGAATTTTGGGATATGCTTGCTCAGTTAGTTGCTGAATCGGAACTGGTGATTGACAGACCGAAAGGTAGTACGCATCCACGGTATCCAGATTTCGTCTATCCGCTTGATTATGGATATTTGAAGGGAACTTCTTCTGCGGATGGCGGTGGGATTGATGTTTGGAAAGGTTCTAGCGACGACGCATATATTGATGCTATTGTTTGCACTGTCGATTTTCTCAAGCGCGATTCAGAAATCAAAATTCTTATCGGTTGCACGGAAGTAGAAAAAGAAATGGTAATTCGAGTTCATAACAGAACCGAGTTTTTGAAAGGTATCATGATAAAGAGAAAACTATAGAGTGAGCTACAAATTTAATGCTTTGGACCTTCGAAAAGCGTTGTGTAAAATCGCTGAGAGACCATCTTTCCAGATGGCCTCTTTGTTTAAGGCTTTAGTCTGTTGAGTGAACGTAGTGAGCGAAACAAACAACCACCCGCTATGCGGGTGGGTAATAAAAAGTTATACAAAGAATCACCTTTCCGTTACAATAGAGGCTTGAACAAAGAGAAAGCCAGCGCCTTGAGACGCAGGTCGGTAACAAGGCCTTATAGGCTTTGAGCAAACCACCCGTTGGACGGGTGGTGTTGATTCATCAGGGAATTTGAAGTTGCAGAGAACCCAGAAATGATTTAAAATAGCAACCGATTGGAGACAACAAAGAAAGATGTGATTTTGTGAATCATAAAGTTAAAAAGCTTATTTCTTATTACAAGCCTTATAAAAAGACTTTTTTCATGGATTTATTTATGGCGAGCATAAGCGCTGCAATAGTGTTAATAATTCCGTTGATTATTCGTCATATTACTAATGAAGTCTTATTTTATAAAAAAAACAAGGCCGTGCAAACTGTTGCAGTTTTGGGGCTATGTATCTTCATTTTGTTTTTGGCGCTCTATGGCTGCAATTATTATATGCTTTATTATGGTCATGTGATGAGCACTAAAATGGAAAAAGACATGCGGGAGGAGCTCTTTTGCCATTACCAGAAGCTATCTTTAAGTTTTTATGATGAGCAAAAAGTTGGCAAATTGATGTCCCGAATGACAAATGATCTTTACAACATAGGTGAGGTTTTGCACCATGCCCCCGAAGACATTTTGACCACCAGCATTCGGATGATTGGTGTTTTTGTTTTGCTTTTCCTAATGAATCCAGCACTTGCCGTTGTTGTTTTGATCATAATTGTGGCAATATTTTTAAATATTAGGTATTTTGTTCCCAAAATAAACAAGGCGTTTTTAAAAAATCACGAAAAACTTCCGAAATAAATTCCTGTGTAGAAGAGAGTTTAGCTGGCATAAGAATCGTTAAGTCCTTTGCAAATGAAGAAGTAGAACTTCGCAAATTCGAAGAGACAAACGAAAATTTTGTGGAAAGCAGAAGGTACTCCCTTAAATTAATGGGCTTTTTCCATGCCGGAAACATGTCTTTTGTGATAAGCTTAATCCCTGTAGTCACTATGGTTGCCATGTTTTTTATTTTAAATGGGAGCATGAAAATTGCCGATTCAATTGCGTGTATGCTTTATATTGATATTCTTGTTGGGCCTATGTTCCAGCTTATTGAGCTTTTTGAGCAGATTCAAGAAAGTATTGCCGGGTATCAGCGTTTTTTGGAAATTTTAGAAATCAAACCCGAAATAGTGGATTCCGCTAACGCAATCGAACTTAAAAAAGTTGCCGGAGACGTTTCGTTTGAAAACGTGTCATTTCACTATAACAAGAGCGAAAAAAATATTCTCACCGAATTAAACCTGCACATAAAAGCGGGCGAATACGTAGCGTTAATAGGTTCTTCGGGCATTGGCAAATCTACTCTGTGCAGTTTAATTCCCAGATTTTATGAGGTGCAAAGCGGTAAAATTGCCATTGATGGGGTTGACATTCGTGAGATTAAAATCAAAAATCTCAGGGATAACATTGGTTTTGTGCAGCAAGATGTTTATTTGTTTTCGGGGACTATCAGGGAAAATATTCGGTATGGGAAAGAAAATGCAACTGAGGAAGAAATTATTGCAGCGGCTAAAAATGCCATGATGCACGATTTCATTGTTAATTTCTCCGATGGTTACGATACTAACATCGGCCAGCGTGGCCTTAAGCTTTCGGGCGGACAAAAACAGCGTTTGGCAATTGCTCGGGTATTTTTGAAGAATCCTGGAATTTTAATCTTTGATGAGGCCACATCCTCGCTGGATGTTGAAAGCGAAAGGTGTGTGCAGCGATCCCTGGAAAAACTGGCGATAAATCGTACAACCATCGTAATTGCACACAGACTGTCGACAATAAAAAAGGCAAAGCGAATCTTAGTTCTTACCCAAAACGGAATAGCAGAAGATGGTACACATGATGAATTAATATCAAAAAATGGTGTGTATGCTGAACTTTATAAACTTTTGTAGTGAAAAACAGTGCCTGTTAGAAAAAAGGGTTCTACTCTCAAAATCATAAAAGTCTGACTTTTTATTTGCAAAATCAAAAGCAATAACCCTAGACTCTGAAAAAAAGCGTTTCAAGGGAGGGTCCGGGAGGGAAAATCGCAAGTCCCTCCCGGTTTGTTTCTTTGGGTACCTTTCTTGCCAAAACGCAAGAAAGGTACGAGAAGGCGAGTTTGTTTCGAATTCCGGAATGTTTGGAAAGCACGTGAAAAAAAGAACTTGCCCCAAATCTCGGAGTGTTTGAAAAGCAAATTAATGGCTTGAAAAGTCTCACATCACTTGCAACTACTGTTCGCAAGAAGACGAAAAGAGTTCTGTATCATTGCAGCCAAATTTAAACTCGCTTGTCCTAATCCGTTACGACAATTGGAGTAGAACCGAAAAAAGAAAAACATTGAAAAAAAGCTTCATTTGTAGTATAATTTAGGGAGGTAAACATTAAAAAATAGGGTTTGTTGCGTTGGGGAAGGATCTAAAATATGGATGAAGAAAAATCAAAAGTAATAGAAGTTTCTCTTGAAGAAGAAATGGAAAAGTCGTTTCTGGACTACTCGATGTCGGTTATTGTTAGCAGAGCTCTTCCGGATGTGAGGGATGGATTAAAGCCAGTTCACAGACGCATCCTTTACACGTCGTTTGAAAACGGTCTTAGTCCCGAAAAGGCATATCGGAAATCAGCAGACACAGTTGGTGCCGTGCTGGCAAGATATCACCCCCACGGTGATGCGTCTGTTTATGATGCTTTGGTCAGGATGGCTCAGGATTTCTCTTTGAGATATATGTTGATAGATGGGCATGGGAACTTTGGCTCGATTGATGGGGATCCGCCCGCTGCATACAGATATACTGAAACGAAATTGAGCAAGATTTCTATGCATATGCTGACGGATATTGAGAAAGAAACGGTTTCTTTTGCTCCGAATTATGACGACAGGTTGAAAGAACCTACTGTGTTGCCGTCGCGTTTTCCGAATCTGTTGGTCAACGGTTCAACGGGGATTGCAGTTGGAATGGCGACAAATATCCCTCCGCACAATCTTGGTGAAGTAGTTGATGCAATATGTTACTTGATTGAAAACCCGGAGGCTGAAATAGACGAACTTTTGGCGTTTGTGAAGGGCCCGGATTTCCCGACGGGTGGCATTATCATGGGTTCTGCTGGAATGCGTGCGGCTTATCACACGGGGCGCGGCAAGTTGCTGCTTCGTGCCAGAACAGAGATCGAAGAATCCGAAAAGACAAAAACTAAGATAATTGTAAAAGAAATTCCGTATATGGTCAATAAGAGCAAGCTTTTGATGTCAATTTCTGATCTTGTGAAAGAAAAGCGAATCGACGGGATTTCTGATCTGCGCGATGAGTCCGATCGTGACGGAATGCGGATTGTAATTGAAGTGAAAAGAGATGCAAATGTTCAGATTGTGTTAAGTCAGTTGTTTAAGTTCAGCCAATTGCAAGAGACGGTTGGTGTAATTATTTTAGCTCTTGTGAACGGCATCCCGAAAGTTTTGAACCTCAAAGAAACACTGCGACGTTATATAGTTTTTCAGGAAGAGATCATAACAAATCGGACAAAATTCGAACTTAAAAAGGCGCAAGAGCGCGAACATATTCTTGAAGGTTTGATGATTGCAATCAGCAACATTGATGAACTGATCAGGCTGATAAAACAATCAAAAACCATAAGCGAAGCAAAAGAAAGTATAGAATCGCGCTTTGGTTTGTCTCAAATCCAGTCTGCGGCAGTTGTTGCAATGAGGTTGGGGCAATTAACCGGCCTTGAAAGGGATAAATTAGAGGCTGAGCTGAGTGAACTTAAAAAAAGGGTAGCTGAACTGTTGGACATTTTGGCAAATGAAGAGAAGGTTCTCGCCATCATCAAAAAAGACCTCATCGCGATTAAGCAAAAGTTTGCGGATGGGAGAAGAACAAGCCTCGAGATGCTGGAAGGCGAAGTTGACATAGAAGACTTAATCGAAGAGCAGACGTCGGTTGTGACGCTTACACGCTTTGGGTATATTAAGCGTCAATCGGCTCAAACATATCGAGTTCAGAAGCGTGGAGGCAAGGGAGTTCTTGGTTTAAGCAGAAAAGAAGAGGATTTTGTGGAGGAGCTTTTTGTTTGTTCAACCCACGATTATATTTTCTTCTTCACGAACAAGGGGAAAGCATACCGGCTGAAATGTTACCAGATCCCAGAGGGTTCAAGGATTTCTAAGGGAACTAATATAATCAATTTATTGCCGCTTGAACGAGACGAAAAAGTAACGGCAGTGATAAAGGTAAAAGATATTTTTAGCGAAGAATACCTTATCATGGTGACAAGAAGTGGCGTGATAAAAAGAACAAAGCTATTGGATTATCAGAACATTCGGAAAAGTGGAATAATTGCGATTAATCTTGATGAAAATGATGAACTGGGGTGGGTTTCTTTAACTGCGGGAGAGGCTAAAATCTTTGTGGCAACAAAGATGGGTAAGGCGATTTATTTTAACGAACAAGGAATCAGGTTGGTGGGAAGATCTGCAAGAGGGGTCCGCGCAATCTCAATGAAAGAAAACGATTCGGTTGTTGGAGTGGTCCAAATTGTTTCTGATGAACAGAAAATTGTTACAATTACGGAGAAAGGCATTGGGCGTCTCACTGAGCTTTCGGAGTATAAAATTCAGGCAAGGGGTGGCAAGGGAGTTTATAACTATAAAGTCTCGGAAAAGACAGGGGTAGTTGCTGGAGTTAAGGCGGTTTCGGACGAGGATGATCTCATCATAGTCAAAGATGATGGAACCATCATCAGGATTCGAGTTGAAGATATCAGAATTATTTCAAGAATGTCAAAAGGGGTTAGATTGATGCAAGTCAAAGGTGATGAGAGAATAATAACCCTAGCTAAAGCTCCAAGCGAAGATAATGATGGAGAAGAAGAGCAAGAAGGCCAGGAAGAAGTTGCGGATCAAATCAGAGAGGAGCAATGATGCGGGTATTGTTATTACCCAAAGCGATTAAATCTTTACAACAGGAATTACACGCACTTATAGACGTTATTCCTGAGGGCAAATTAGTTGCATTGCTCCCTTCGCTTTCTACCCTTGCGGGTGATGTGTTTGCGATTGAAACAGATTTAACTGCAGAAGAGAAAAAAGAAATCGCTGAATGCGAGGCAGAATATAAAGTTGCACCCGAGACGTTCACGCCGCTTTGTGAGGTTTTATAACTATTCGCGTTTCCCGTGATTTAAGTTATTCGTTTTCTTTCCAAACATTCCGAGATTCGGGCCAAATTCGCTTATTTTCACATGCTTTCCAAGCATTCCGGAATTAGAAACAAAACCGCCTTCTCGAACTTTTTTGTGTTTTGACAAAAAAGTTCCAAAAAAACAAACCAGAGAGGGGATTGCGATTTCCCCTCTCTGGACTCTCCCTTGAAACGCTTTTGCCGTAGTGGGAAGTTTTTGGGATGGGAATCATAGTTGGTGTATAAAAGTTAATATTCAAACGGATGTGGAGGGTAAAATGGATCGCAGTGATGTTTATATTGAAGGGATGGGTGTGGTTGTTGACGAGGCAATAACCAAGACCCTAGAGACAAATTACATGCCATATGCGATGAGTGTGATCTTGTCGCGCGCTATCCCAGAGATCGATGGGTTTAAGCCTTCACACAGAAAACTGTTATATACTATGTATAAAATGGGGTTGCTGACCGGCGGCAAAACAAAATCGGCAAATGTTGTGGGGCAAACAATGCGTCTTAATCCCCACGGAGATGCTGCGATATATGAGACGATGGTGCGACTTTCTAAAGGCAACGAGTCGCTGCTTTGTCCGTTTGTTGAATCGAAAGGTAATTTTGGCAAGGTTTATTCGCGAGATATGGCCTATGCCGCTTCAAGATATACAGAAGTCAAGCTTAGCGAGATCTGTGGTTATGTTTTTGAAGATATCGATAAAGACACCGTAAATTTTGTTGATAATTATGATAGTACAATGAAGGAACCTACTTTGTTGCCGGTTGCATTCCCTAATATTTTGGCAAATCCAAACCTTGGGATTGCGGTTGGAATGGCTAGTTCTATCTGTTCGTTCAATCTGGCAGAAATATGCAAAACAACTATCCGATTGCTTGAGAATTCAAATCACAATCTTGAAGAAACATTGCCGGCTCCTGATTTTTCCACAGGTGGTGCGATTATCCACAATGAAGAGATTTTCGATAGCATCTATAGGACTGGTAGGGGTAGCTTTAAAGTTAGAGGTATTTACAGTTGTGATGAAAAAGCGAATCGGCTTTTGATAACTGAGGTTCCTCCAACTACAACAATCGAAGCGATAATAGATAAAATAATCGAAAACATGAAGAATGGAAAGCTAAAAGAGATCGTGGATGTGAGGGACGAGGCTGACCTTAAGGGTTTGCGGATTGCAGTTGATTTCAAAAGGGGCGTTGATCCGGAAAGGTTGATGTCTAAGCTTTTCAAATTAACGCCATTGGAAGACAGTTTTTCTTGCAATTTCAATTTACTTGTGGGCTTGGAGCCAAAAACACTTGGGGTGCGCGAAATTATTTTTGAGTGGCTCAAGTTTAGAAAGGCCTGCGTAGAACGTAAACTTAGTTTTGAGCTTTGTCAGATGAAAGCGCGATTGAATCTTCTTAAGGGCTTAGAAAAGATTTTGCTCGATATCGACAGAGCGATCAAGGTTATAAGGGAGACAAAACGAGATTCAGAGGTTCTTTCTAACCTGCAGCGCGAATTTGATTTAAACAAAGAGCAGGCGGAATTTGTTGCAGAAATCAAACTTAAGAATTTAAACAAAGAGTATATACTTAAAAAGACGAAAGAGATCAAATCTCTAAATGAAAAGATCAAATGGACTGGGCGTGCAATTAACGACGAAAAGGAAATTGAAAAATTAATTATAGATAAATTGGAAGAGATAATCGAAAAGCATGGTGAACCAAGAAAATCTTTGATTTTGAAACAAGGAGAGATTGTTGAACCTGCGCGGGAAGAAATAAAAAATTATGAAGTACAGATCTTTATGACTAAGGGCGGATATTTGAAAAAAAAACATGGCTTTAGTACTAAAATCAAGCCTGATCATAAGCTTAAATCTGGTGATAAGATTATCTATGAGTTCCCCTCAACTAATCTTGCGGAGTTATTGGTATTTACAAACAAGGCAAATGTATATAGATTAAAGTGTTACGAGCTAGAGGACGTGAAGGCGGGTCAGATAGGGGTGTTTTTGCCGGCAAAGGTCTCAATGGAAGAGGGGGAGCTTCCGATTTATATCGTTTCTGTTACAGATTATGTTGGCAATTTGATTTTTGCTTTTGAAAACGGGAAGTTTGCAAAAATTTCGCTTGCGTCATTTAACATGACAAGCCGCAAAAAGATGGGCAGGGCGTTTAATCAGGAATCGCCAGTTATATTCTTCGATTTCATAAGAGAAGATCAGGATTACGCGGTTTATTCAAAAAAGAAGAAACTGCTTGTGTTTAATACTAGTTTGTTGAATCAGAAGGTAACAAGGGATACTTGTGGGGTGCAGGTGATGAAATTGAAAGCAGGAGATCGGGTTGCCAGAGTGAAAAAGGCAGATGTTAAACAGAAAGAAAACTACTTTGTAACGAGCATTCCGAAATCTGGCTTTGCGCAGGGAACGCAGGCCAAACAATTGGAGATAAATTTGCTGTGAGAAGTAATCCAATCTTCGTTTTGTGTTTTCGATTTGCCACTTCACTTTATCTTACTGTGTCAAAATGTGTCAAAATTAAAAACAAGCATCCTGGACTCTGGCAAAAAGCGTTTCAAGGGAGAGTCCAGAGAGGGAAAATCGCAATTCCCTCCCGGTTTGTTTCTTTGGGTACCTTTCTTGCAAACACAAGAAAAGTTCGAGAAAGCGATGTGCTTTGATTTTCGGAATGCTTGAAAAGCAAATGAAAATAAGCGAATGCGCTACGCATTTCGGAATGTTTGGAAAGTAACCGAATAACTTAAACCATGAAAAAGAAAGTGAGAAAAAACAGATGAATGAAGAACCTCTGATCTTTGATACTCATGTTCATTATGACGATGAGAAATTCGATTCAGATCGAGAAGACTTTCTTTCGATGCCTTCAAAACACGGTGTTTTAGGTTTTGTTAATGTTGGTGGTGATTTGAAGAGTTCAAAGTTGGGGGTAGGTTATTCCCAGCAGTATAAGAATGTTTATTGCTCAGTTGGAGTTCATCCACAGGAGGTGAGCGGACTGCCCAACGATTACTTGAGCGTTTTGGAAGAGCTTGGTACAAACGAAAAGGTGGTTGCGATTGGGGAAATCGGCTTGGATTATCATTCGGATTCGGGTTCCAAAAGGGAACAGATTAAATGTTTCGAGGAACAGCTGGATCTTGCTGCAAAACTTGATCTGCCGGTAATCATCCATTCGAGAGATGCGTGCCAAGACACAATGGTGATTCTTGCGAATGCTAAACCCAAAGAGTTTGTGATACATTGTTTTTCATATGGGCTTGAAACAGCTGTTGAAATTCTTGAAATGGGCGGGTTTTTAGGATTTACTGGGGTGCTCACCTTCAAAAATGCAAAGAAGGCCAATGAGGTTTTGAAAGAAACGCCGTTGGAAAGAATACTTGCCGAAACAGATTGCCCCTACATGGCGCCAGAACCGTTCCGAGGGAAGCGATGTGATTCTGGTATGTTAAGATTTGTGGTCCGGGCTATGGCAAACCAAAAACAAGAAAGTTTTGAAGAGATGGCAATAATTTTGAATGCGAATGCAAAGAGATTTTACAGAATAGTGGGGGAATAGGGAACGATGGGAGAATCATATGGCATTTAAGAAATGGCAACTTATGAACGAAAATAAAGTGTTAGCTGAAAAAATCTCAAAAACAGCGGGAATTAGTATGTTTTTGGCGGAAATTCTGGTTGCAAGGGATTATGATGACGAAGGGGTATCTGGCTTGTTTGCGGCTGACGAACGCTTTGAAGACCCTTTTTTGCTTCCGGATATGGGCAAGGCGGTTGAAAGACTGAGAAGTGCGATAGAAAAAAAAGAGCGAATCATAATATTTGGTGACTATGATGTTGATGGGATTACGTCTGTTGTTATTTTGTTTAGCTATCTTGAAAAGCATGTGGCAAATGTTAGTTACTATATCCCTGACAGAGAGAATGAGGGTTACGGCCTGAACCTTTTGGCAATCGAAAAGCTGAAACAAGAAGGTGCCGACCTGATAGTAACAGTGGATAACGGGATTGTTGCAACGGATGAGGTGAACCGTGCAAATGCTTTGGGGCTGGATGTGATAATAACTGACCACCATACAGTTCGTGGCGACCTGCCCGCTGCAGTTGCGGTTGTTGACCCAATGAGGGAGGATTACCCTGGGTTTAAGAGATTGGCCGGGGTTGCGGTTGCTTTCAAGTTGATTGTGGCAATGGAAAATGGAAAATGGGAAGATGTGTTCGAAGATTATGGTGCATTTGTCTGCATTGGGACGGTTGCCGATGTGATGCCGATCGTGGATGAAAATCGGTTTTTGGTTAAGCGTGGCCTGAAATTGTTGGAATCAACGCAAATTCCCGGCCTGCGGGCACTTAAGAGTATTGCTGGGCTTGATGGCAAAACATTAGAGGCAAGTGATATCAGCTTTCTTTTTGCCCCGCGGATAAACGCAACAGCGAGGCTAAACTTTACGCAACTTGCCGTTGATCTTTTGCTTTGCAAAGATGAAACCAGGTGCAATGAACTTGCTTTAGAGATTGAGAAAAAGAATATAAAGCGCAAAAAGCTCGAAAAACAGGTGTTAAATGAAGCTTATGGTTATCTTGAAAGGCATCCCGATGAACTGAACAGGAGGACGCTTGTTATAAGCAACGAGGGGTGGCATCATGGGGTGATTGGAATTGTTGCCGCAAAGATTTGCGACCACTTTTCAAAGCCATGTTTGATAATTGGCATTGACGGCGAAACAGCAAAAGGTTCTGGTCGCAGTGTGGAGGGATTTCCCCTGATAGATGCAATGAATAGCTTAGGGGATTTATTCATAAAACACGGTGGGCACAAGGTGGCGGTTGGCGTAACTCTGCTTACTGAAAAGATTGCTGAGCTGAGGGAAAGACTAGAAGCTTACGCGAAAGAAAATTTTGAAATTATGCCGATTGCCCCGCTGATAATAGACAAAGTGGCTGAAATCGACAAATTAAGCATTCCAAACGTCAAAAGCATTGACATTCTCGCTCCATTTGGGGAAGGGAATAGGCTTCCTGTTTTTTTGCTTAAAAACTTGATGATTGGGATGATTATTCCACTTTGTGGAGGCAAATATGTTAAGTTGCGGATTGACAAACCATCGAATATTAATCTGCTGTGTTTCAAAATGACGATTGACGAGTGTATCTATTCGGTGGGGGATGTTATTGACGCAGTTGTTAGTTGCAGTTTGGACAGATATGGGGTTTGGGAACAGCTTACCGTCAAAGTGATTGATTTGCGATTTTCGAATTTTGACCAGGAAAGGTATTTGATGAGCAGAAAGGAATATGAAAACTTTAAAAGAAACGAGGGATGTGAAAAGGTTGACCTTAAGCCCAGCAGAGATGAAATTGCTACGATCTATAGGTGCATCAGACGTGAGAAAAAACCGGGAGATGTGGATGCAACTTTTCTGAAAGCATTTAGGTTGGGGGTGGACTATGGTAAGTTCAGGGTAATATTAGATATCCTTCTGGAACTGGAGATTATATCATTAGAAGAACATATAAAAATTAACGAGATGGACGGTAAACGCGACTTGGAAACTTCAAGGGTTTTGGCATTGTTAAATTGATTTGGGAAAAGCATGGTTGTTGGAGGGGGTGGAGCAAAATTGGATGAGCTACTTGAAGATTTGGTTTCAACCATAAAGAAATATAAAAAGAATTTGAATTTAAATCAGATAAAAAAGGCATACCTGTTTGCAAAAGAAGCGCATGGGGATCAGATGAGGCATTCCGGTGAACTTTATATAACCCATCCTGTTAATGTGGCCAAAATTTTGATAATAGAATTAGGCATGGATGTGCAGACGATTGTTGCCGCTATTTTGCACGATGTTCTAGAAGATACCCCGGTTAGCTACGATGAAATAAAGAAAAATTTCTCGGAAGAAATTGCATATTTGGTCAATGGGGTCACAAAGTTGAGCACGATGAAATATGGCAGCAAAGAAGAAAGCCAGGCGGAAAATATTCGCAAAATGTTTGTGGCCATGGCAGAGAATCACCGTGTGATAATAATAAAATTGGCAGATAGACTGCACAATATGCGTACAATTAAATTTGTTAGAACAGAAAAACAGCTTGAAAAAGCTCGCGAAACAATGGAAATTTATGCACCACTTGCACACAGATGTGGGATCAGAGGGATTAAGGAAGAGCTTGAGGATCTGTCGGTTAGGGTATTAGATCCATATGCATGCGAGCAAATTGAGGAATATTTGGCGATAAACAAGAAAGCAAGGCAAGCCCTTTTGGATAGCATAAAGAAGAAGATCGAGGATCGGTTGGCTGGGGAAAACATAAAAAGTACGATAGAGGCAAGAGTGAAAAGCATATATGGTATTTACAAAAAGGCATACGAAGGCGATCGGCAATTTGAGGAAATATATGATATCTATGCGATTAGAATCATTTTGGATGCCGAGCTCGCATGTTATAACATATTCGGAATTATTCATGATATGTTTACTCCAATTCCCAGCAGATTTAAAGATTACATATCAACTCCCAAATCTAACATGTATCGGTCGTTGCACACAACCGTGATGGAAGATTCGGTGCCAGTTGAAATTCAAATCAGAACCTTGGAGATGCATCATACTGCCGAATATGGAATTGCTGCACATTGGAAATATAAAGTCGGGTTGACCGGCACAAAAAAAGACGAGTTTGAAAAAGGTTTTGAGTGGGTAAGGCACTTCCTGGAAAGACAACAGGATTCGGGCGGAGCGGACGAATTAATCTCTTCAATTAAGTCGGATTTCATTCCGGACGAGATTTTTGTTTTTACTCCCAAGGGTGATGTAAAGAGCTTGCCAAAGGGGGCAACGGTAATAGATTTTGCATATTCCATCCATACTGATGTGGGTAACCACACAATTGGAGCCAAAGTTGATGGCAGAATGGTTGCACTTGACCATGTTGTTAAAACTGGGGAAGTTGTTGAAGTAATCACGAATGAGAAATCAAAAGGCCCAAGTAAAAACTGGTTGAAAATTGTTAAAAGCAGCGAAGCCAGGAGCAAGATCAAAAATTGGTTCAAAACTGTAAATAGAGAAGAAAATGTGGCGGAGGGAAAACATGAATTTATCAGGGAACTAAAAAAGAACTTGGTTACTCTTACGGGGGAGCAGATTGAGAATTTTGTTGCGGAAATAGCGGCGTACAACAAATTCAAGACGAATGACGAATTTTATGCGGCACTTGGGTATGGTGGTATTTCCCTTTTCAAAATCATGCCGGGAGTGAAAGAGCTGTTTCAAAAGAAATATCGAAGCCGCAATAAAACGCAAAGAACAGAAGAATCAGAATCACCGAACAAAACAAAAAGGGGCAAATGCGTTGTTATCGAAAATATAGAAGACTGTTTGGTTAATTTTGCGAAATGTTGTGATCCAGTGCCGGGTGATGAGATTATTGGGTTTGTTACCAGAGGGCATGGTGTTTCTGTTCACAAAAAAGACTGTAAGAATGCTAAATTGTTCGAAGATGTGGAGCAAAGGGCGAGATGGGTAAGTGCAAAATGGTACTCAGGTGAAATAAAGGGCAAATTTGGCACAGGCATAGAGGTGATCAGTTATAATAGATCAGAGGCGTTTGCGTCAGTTGTTTCTCAGATTACAAATTCCAAATTGTTGATGCGTTCGGTTGTCGCAAAAGAAATTGAAGGGCACAAGATTCTGATGCGGTTCAGCACTAACGTTAGCGGTTTGACACAACTCAACAAGATTATCGGAGAGATTATGGTGCTGCCGGGGATTATTTCAGCAAAAAGAATATCATCCAATTTGGTTAATGAAAAAAAATAAGAAGAGTTTCTTTGGTTTCTTATTTTTTCTGAATTGTTTCAAACATACTTTACCTTCGAAAAGGAGATCGACATATTTGGAGATAAAGCGTATTGTTACCGGTAAATTGCGAGAGAATTGTTATGTTTTGCTAAGTGCTGAACATGCAGCGATAATAGATCCCGGAGATGATTTTGAGTCGATTAACAGCACTTTAATAGGTGCGACGCCCGAACTCATTTTGCTCACGCATGGCCATTATGATCACGTTGGGGCTGTGAAAGCACTTGTGGCACAATATAAAGCTGCTAAGATTTGTATTGGAATGTTTGATGCTGAACTCTTGCAAGCCCCCGAAAAAAATATGAGCTTGTGGGGGGATCAGGTGGTGAGTGATATCTGTGCGGATGTGCTGCTGCATGATGGTGATTTGATAGATTTTTTGGGGAATAGCATAAAAGTTATTGAAACGCCAGGGCACACTAAGGGGAGTGTTTGTTATTGGGTTGAAGGTATTTTGTTTAGTGGAGACACTTTGTTTAAAGGAGCGATTGGACGAACGGATCTTTATGGAGGGGATAGTGCGAGCTTAATCAAATCACTCGAAAAGCTGCGGCAATTGGATTCAACTACGATTGTGTATCCGGGACATGGGCTCAAGACAACCATAGGTGCTGAGTTTTTTTGATGAGTTATTTCTTTGCTTCTCAAGTATTTCGAAATTTGTAACAAATTCGCTTATTTTCACGTGCTTTCCAAACACTCCGAGATTCTAAGTACATCGCTTTCTCGAACTTTTTTGTGTTTTGACAAAAAAGTTCCAAAAAAACAAACCAGAGAGGGAATTGCGATTTTCCCTCTCTGGGCTCTCCCTTGAAACGCTTTTGCCAAAGTTTAGGTTTGTTGTTTTAAAATTTTTTGTTGAAACGTGTCGAAAAATCATAAATACGGGTTTTTAACACAAGATAAATCGATGGAGGTTATGTTAATGGAAGTTTATGAAGAACTGAAAAGAAGAGGGCTGATTGCGCAGGTTACAAATGAGGATGCCATCAAAGAGCTGATAGATAGCGGGAAAGCCGTCTTCTACATCGGGTTTGATGCAACAGCGGATAGCTTGCATGTGGGACATTTTCTTCAATTTGTGGTTATAAACTGGTTGCAGCGTGCCGGCAATCAATTTATTGCTTTGCTTGGTACCGGAACCACACTTATCGGCGACCCCACAGGGAAGACGGATATGAGGAAGATGCTTTCCAAAGATGAGATAGATCACAATGCAAATTGCTTTAAGAACCAAATGGAAAAATATATAAACAAAAATGCTTCAACGTTCGTTAAGAACGGTGACTGGCTTTGTGATCTGAAATATTTGGAGTTGCTTCGCGAAATAGGCGCTCACTTTTCGGTCAATCGCATGCTAACTGCAGAATGTGTGAAAACAAGGTTGGAGCGTGGTCTTTCGTTTTTAGAATTCAATTATGTAATCATGCAGAGCTATGATTTTTTGCACTTGCACCGTGAATATGGTTGCAACCTGCAATTCGGTGGTGACGATCAGTGGTCAAACATTTTGGGTGGCGTGGATTTGGTGCGGCGTGTGGATCAAAATGAAGTTTATGGGATGACTTTCACATTGCTCGTGACAAGTGATGGCAAAAAGATGGGCAAAACTGAAAAGGGAGCGCTGTGGCTGGATGAAAACAAGCTTTCGGTTTATGATTTTTTTCAATATTGGCGGAATGTTGGGGATTCTGAAGTTTTTAAATGCCTTAAATTTCTCACTTTTCTTCCGATTGAAGAGATTGAAGAAATGGAACGAAATAACGAAGAAATTAACAGATGCAAAGAGATTTTAGCATTCGAAGTGACAAAACTGGTTCATGGTGAAGAGAAGGCAGGCATTGCCATGGAAACTGCAAGGGCAGTTTTCAGCGGAGATATGGCGGCTTTGAATATGCCAAGTTTGATTTTGCACCCGAATGATTTTGAAGATGGACAGATCGAGTTGGCATTAGTGCTTGTTAAGTTGGGTCTCACAAAATCTAAAAGTGAGGCAAGAAGATTAATTGAACAAGGCGGGATAAAAATTGATGACCAAGAGGTTGAAGAAGTGAATTGCAAAATCGCTCAGGCGACACTTGCACAAAAAGATGTTGTGATAAAAAAGGGGAAAAAAGTGTTTTTTAAACTGATTTTGGGCGAATAACACTTTATTTGGAGGCAAAAAGATGAGATTGGATAAATATCTTAAGGTATCGCGGATTGTGAAAAGAAGGACTATTGCGAATGAGCTTTGCGATGCGGGTAAAATTAGTGTGAACGGTAAAGTTACAAAGGCATCTTATGAGGTTAAAGAGGGGGATGTTTTGGTTCTGAAATTGGCCGGGAAAGAGCAAAAATTTAAGGTTCTTAAGATTTTGGAGCATGTCCCCAAAGATGCTGCAAAAGACCTGTTTGAGGTGATTACATAGCGGTTTTGTGAGCGTATTTTTCATTTTTCAAAAACACCGTCATAAGCTTCAAAAAAGCGAAAAAACATCAAAAAAGTGCATTTTTTTGAATCGTACTATGCAACTTTTTTTTGATGCATTGCTTCTTTACTGAGTTGACAAAACGAGAGGGCGTGTGTATAATGGTGGAGGTTCGAAAATTTGGGATGGGAGCATAGCTCAGCTGGTAGAGCATCTGCCTTACAAGCAGGAGGTCACAGGTTCGAGCCCTGTTGCTCCCACCAGTTGCGGCCCGGTAGTTCAGTTGGTTAGAACGCTAGCCTGTCACGCTAGAGGTCGTGGGTTCGAGCCCCATCCGGGTCGCCAGAGTAGGGCATCCTTTTTGCCTCTGTAGCTCAGTCGGTAGAGCAGAGGACTGAAAATCCTCGTGTCGATGGTTCGATTCCATTCGGAGGCACCAATTTTGATTTTGCGGATTTAGCTCACCCGGTAGAGCGCCACCTTGCCAAGGTGGAGGTAGCGAGTTCGAGTCTCGTAATCCGCTCCAATTTTTGTTTTTTGCGGGCTTTGGCTTTCACCTGCGGATTTAGCTCACCTGGTAGAGCGCCACCTTCCCAAGGTGGAGGTAGCGAGTTCGAGCCTCGTAATCCGCTCCAGTTGCGGCACCATAGCCAAGTGGTAAGGCAGAGGTCTGCAAAACCTTTATTCCCCGGTTCAAATCCGGGTGGTGCCTCCAACACTTACAAAAATTCTCCTTGGTTTGCACTTCAGGCGAGGGTTGTTTTTTGTTCACATTTCAATCGCCTGGGTTTTTAATTAAGAACTTAGGCAACATAGCAAACTCGACGATATGTATTTTTCGATATGATGTATTCTGTCAAAAATAATTTTGGAGGGGATGTTAATGGTGGCTAATGTGAAGCTCGGTGTAAAGTTTTTGGAAGTTTCAGTGGGGGAGTTATTTGAAATCAATGGGGGCATGGACGAGGAAGAAGTTGGATTTGCTCATCTTTACAGACACCACTGGAATGTGGCGGATGAACGCCGGCGGCAGCAGAAAGCAGAACGGAAAGCCGGAGAGAAGGCAAGCAGACAAGAGGAAAAGAGGCAAACCAGAAGTAGGATTGCAAAACACCGCTTTCAGAATTCTTCCCTTGGACGCTTTTCCCCACGGCAGTAGGTTTTTTGCTTAAAGTGTAGGTTTTTTGTCTTGTTTTCGCGCTATGATTTTTTGCAAAATTGTTTTCGAAAATTTAATTTATTGTTTACATCTCAGTTGCTGTAAGGTTTTAATTAAAACCTTACAGCAATTCGCGATTTGGCGATACGTATTTTTTGCTGGGGCAATATGTCAATGTTGAAATTAAATTTGCGCATGTAATTATCAATTTGTTGCCCAACTTCGAAGACAAATAATTGTTATAACATATGTATTGACTGCCAAACTCCATAAATGCTAACATCTCATCAATAATAAATTTGAAGGGGATGTTGATGGTGGATAGTGTGAGATTTTTAGAAGTTTCGGTGGGGGAGTTATTTGAAATCAATGGGGGTGCACTCGAAGGAGGAGCGGTCGTATTGCCGCATGGAAATGCTGGTGGTGGCAACGCAGCAGGCAACCGTGGAAATAATGCAAGAGGCGCCCACCCACTCGACCACTTATATGCGCCAGGACCAAGTCCGAAAGAGCTCAAGCGGCAACAGGGTGCACAACGGCTTGCAGAACAGAGATACATCAGACGGTGCGCTGCGCATATCGCGGGAGCTAAGATGGGAAGGAAACACTAGAATAAAAATGAAGGGGTGTGGTAAAGACCACGGCCTCTTTGTGTTTGTAATTTGTCTCATGTGTTTCGATAACGCGTGGCACTTGCTTAATGATACTAAATATGATATTATATTAGTCACGTGGAGGTTGTTGCGGTGGTGGATGTAAGCAAGCTGATTGATAAGATGGTGCGCCGACCTAATGGTGTTCGTATGGCAGATGCCCATAAGGTGTTAACTTCCTGTGGATATTGTTTCAGTCGGCAAAAGGGTTCCCACCGACACTATATCAACCCAAGCGGAGATGTTATAACCATAAAAGATGAAACGCCGCTAAAAGCAGTTTACGTCAAAGACATACTAAGTCGTGTTACATGAAAGGGGAATAAAAATGGAGGCGAAAGACTATTTGAATTTGCCATATAACATTTCAATCCGGCGTATAAACGATGGGAGTAGTTCATACTACCTTGCCACTGTGCAGGAATTTGACGGGTGCCAAAGTACCGGCGAAACGATAGAATCTGCGGCCGAAAGTCTGGAAGAAGCAATGGAAGGGTGGGTAGAAACAAAACTGCAAAACGGGTTCTCCATCCCGCATCCGTTTTGTGCACCGGAATACAGCGGCAAGTTTGTTTTACGCGTACCGAAAACTTTACACAAACAACTCGCAACCGAAGCCGAACGTGAAGGTGTTAGTTTAAATCAATATGCTGTCTACAAACTGGCACGCTAAAATCTGGCCCCTTCGTACTTTATACCATTTCTTTGCGTTCCAAGCATTCCGGAATTCGTAACAAATTCGCTTTCTCGAACTTTTCTTGGGTTTGCAACTCGCTTTTCAAGAAGCAAACCGGAGAGGGGACCTAATTTGAACTGACCCCCAAAAGTTAGACACAAATTAGACAAAAAGGGGGAACTAAGTAACGGGGAAGGCTTGAAGCCCGTAAATAGCAGGCAGTAAGCTATTTAATTGCCTTGATACGCCAATTGTTGTAATAGTCCAAATAGCCGATTTTGGCTTTGGAGTGTTTCACGGATTCAACTTTTTACAAATGGGGGGAACATTCTTATTATTTGTTCGTAA
>BNZN01000011.1 GCA_026001145.1 Clostridia bacterium
TCATTCTCAGTGATTACTATCTTCAAATTATTTCCACATACGCCACTGTACTTGGCTGTTGCATATGTACATTCAGCCTTGACACCACCTGTACCTACACAGAAATGCAGTGCACCTAAACTTAGCAAAGAGAAATGGCTCAAGTCAGTGTGTTTCGCAAGCAGAGTTGATCTGCTGGGAGCTATTCTGGATGAGCAAAAGCAATACACACACGATGAAGTGAGCACATTAATCAACAAATTCTTAAAAACAGAGAGCCATTTTGAAAATGGCGAAACATATCTCGCTTCGCGCGTTGACAAAATTCCCAAACACAACTAAACGGAGAAATGGTTCTAACCAACAAACCACAGAGAACGGAGGAAAATGGAGATGAGTCTGGGTGGCGGTACATTTACGGCACAGAATAAGGTTTTATCAGGTGCATATATCAATTTTGTTAGTGCATCAAGAGCCTCAACAATGCTTTCTGACAGAGGCACAGTTGCAATGCCAGTAGCTCTCAGTTGGGGCAATGACACAGGGGTATTCACTGTAACTGCAGAGGAGTTCCAGAAAGATTCTTTAAAATTATTTGGGTTTGAATACACTGATGATGAGATGAGCAACCTCAGAGAGCTGTTTGCACATGCGAAAGAGGCACACTTGTTTCGTGTAGGTACAGGTGGTGTCAAGGCTGAATGTACATATGCAACAGCCAAGTACAGTGGCGTATGTGGAAATAATTTGAAGATAGTAATCACTGAGAATGAGGATTCTACCAATGAAAACCCGCTCTTTGATGTTGAAACATTCTACAACGTGGTCAAAGTCGATGAGCAGAAGAAAATAGCATCAATGAGCGATTTGAAACCCAACGACTTTATTGATTGGAAACCAACAGCAGAACTTGCTGTAACTGCTGGCACACCTCTCACAGGTGGTGTTAATGGCACGGTGTCAACCTCTGATTACCAGATATTTCTGGATAGAATCGAGAGCTATGACTTCAACATCTTAGCTCTAGTTAGCACAAATGAGATACTGAATGCCCTTTTTGCCAACTTCACAAAACGGATGCGAGATGACATGGGTATCAAGTTCCAATGTGTGCTTTATCGGTATTCTACCGCCAACTACGAGGGTGTAATATCGGTTGAAAATAGCGTTGTAAGTGATAATGGCGAATCTGGTGATTTAGTCTATTGGGTAGCTGGTGCACAAGCTGGTTGTGCAGTGAATAAAAGCCTATCTAATTGCGTTTACGATGGTGAATACGGGGTAGATACTGACTATACGCAGGTGCAGTTGGAACAAGCGATTAAAGCTGGTAAATTCATCTTCCACAAGAACAAAGATAACATTTGTGTACTCGACGATATTAACACATTCATAGAGTTCACGGATGATAAGAATTCGGATTTTAGTAGTAACCAGATAATCAGGGTTCTTGATCAGATTGGGAATGATATAGCTGATCTGTTCAATACCAGGTATAACGGGAGTGTACCCAATGATAATGCCGGTAGGATCAGTTTCTGGAACGATATAGTGAAACATCATCAGATACTGCAATCAATCAGAGCAATTGAAGACTTCGACCCAGATAAAGTGACGGTTGAGAAAGGCGAAACCAAAAAGTCAGTTGTCGTTACGGAATATATATCGCCAGTCAGTGCGATGCAGCAGTTATACATGTATGTAATTGTCCAATAGGAAAGGAGCTGAATTAAATGCCAAATACAATGCATGCAAAAGATGCCGTAAGCGCCTCGTTAGCTGAATGTTACGTAACAATCAACGGGCATCGATACAACTTCATGCAAGCTATCAATCTTGAAGCTAATTTCGAAAAGACGAAGGTTGAGATTGCTATTTTGGGGCAAACGGGTAAAGGGAACAAAGCCACAGGCTGGAAAGGTACTGGCAGCGCGACTTTCTACCACAACACGTCAATTTTCAGAAATCTGATGTATAGATTCAAGAATACTAGTGAGGAAATGTATTTTGATATCCAGGTAACAAATGAAGACCCGACATCCTCGGTAGGCAGGCAGACGGTGATACTCAAAGATTGCAATATTGACGGCGGGATACTAACTAAATTCGATGCAGGTGGCGAGACACTGGATGAGAGCATGGACTTCACATTCGAAGATTTCGAAATCCCAGAGAAATTCACACAGTTATCTGGAATGTGATTGGGGAGTGATTAGATGGGCAATTTAATGGCGTTTCTAGCACAAAATGCGATTCAAAAAGAGAATGTAAAGCTGGTTGTATCTGACAGGTTTGTTGACGAGAAGGGCAAGCCAATAGAGTGGGAAATCAGATGCTTGACCGCCGCGGAAGATGAGGAATTAAGGCGGCAATGCACTAAAATCAAGTTGACAAAAGGTAGAGCAGAGCCTCAATTCGATGCCAACCTATACATGACGAAACTTGCCGCTGCATGCACCGTTTACCCCGATCTGAATAGTGCAGAACTGCAGGATAGTTACGGGGCAATGGGTGATGCGGAGCTTTTGAAAAAGCTGCTTTATGCCGGCGAGATTAATTCGTATGTGCTCAAAATCCAAGAAGTGAATGGGTTCAATGTAACGCTTGAGGATAAAGTAGACAAAGCAAAAAACTAATAATCGGAGGCGATTTTGAAGCAAATATCGCACACTATTGCCTCCACAAGCTAAGGATTCTGTCATCAGTCTTTCTGAATCTATCGAAAGAGGAAAAGGCATTTATTATCGCATCGATTCAGATTAAGTTGGATCATGAAAAGAAAGAATTGAAGAAACTGAGAGCGAGAGGGAGGAAGTAAGATGCCTGCGAATGTTCAAGCGACAATAGGGCTGAATGACAATATGAGTCCGATTCTGAAGAAGATAACAGCTGCTTTGAACATAGCTATAAGTGATTTCGAGAGACTGAAACAAACTTCCAAAAGCCCTATGGATCTCTCCAACTTGGATATTGCTAGAGACAGTTTAGCCCAGGTTTCAGTTGAATTGGAGGAAATTGAAACCAACACGAAAAACGCCGCAGTTGAGCAAGAGAAGTTCAAGAACGAGGTGCAGCGAACTGCAACTGAAGCTGACAATCTGAGCTCTAAGATTTCGGGGTATGTCAAGTTGTTTTTGGGCTTTGCAGCTGCGAAAAAGAGCTTTGATTGGATTAAAGAGAGCCTGAATCTGGCAGATATACAGAACCAGGCAGAAATACAACTTGAGGTTGTGCTCTCGAATGTCGGTGCAACTGAGGGTACACTTGAAAGCCTGAAGAAAAAGGCGGCAGAACTGCAAAAAGTCACCATGTTTGGTGACGAGGCAATGCTGGGTGGTGCGGGTGAATTAGCCACATACATATCGGATTCAAAGGCTTTAGAAACCATGATGGGTACACTTGCAGATTATGCAGCTGGTATGAGTGGCGGCAATGAAGTTGATACACGGCAGATGATCGAATATGCAACACAGCTAGGTAAGGTGTTTGTCGGTTCCTATGACGGGATCACAAGAAAAGGGTTTGAATTAACTGAAGTTCAAAAAGAGATTTTAAATAACGGAACTGATATGGAGAAAGCACTCACTATCTCGCAGGTGATTGAGGAATCCTGGAGCGACCTAGCAGAATCGATGCGAAACACTGAAGCAGGCCAGATTGCGGCAATGAAAAATGCGTGGACTAATATTCGTGAAGAGGTTGGCAACAAGTTATACCCAGCAGTAATCAAACTGTTTAGTTGCTTCACATCAAACACACCACAGATCACAAACCTTATGAGTGGCCTATCTAGTGCCTTGAGTGCTGTCATCAACGTATTATCAATGATCCCTCAAGGGTGCGATGCATGTTTTCGGCTTTTTCCAAACCGCTTGGCCGTACATTGCACCATTGATTTACGGGCTTGTAGCACCACTCATTCTATTCAAAACAACAATGCTCGCAATCAAAGCTGCAACATCAATAGCAACAGCAGCCACAGGGATATATACCGCTGCAACCAACCTTTTAAGTGTGGCAATGGGTGTTTTACGAGGCAGTACCGCAGCAGCTGCTGCTACCTCTATGTTCAATTCCGCACTTCTAGCAAGCCCGATTACATGGATTGCAATAGTTATTGTTGGCGTGATAGCCACATTCTACGGCCTGATTGCAATAATAAACAAAGTAACAGATTCTGCACTGTCTGCAACAGGGATAATCATGGGTGCAATCTATGCACTTGCTGCATTTGTCTACAACATTGTCGCGGATATTTGGAATGCTGTAGCTGCACTTGTCAATTTCTTTGTTAATGCTTGGAAGTCGCCAATTGCAGCTATCCAAATCCTGTTTTACTCACTTGGAGAGTACATATATACCAGCTTCATTGTGCCTACTTGGAATGCCATAGCGGCTTTTATTAATTTCTTTGCCAATGTCTGGCACTCGCCTATCGCTGCGGTTAAAATTCTATTCTTGGAGCTATCTCAGAGTGTAGTTGGCATCGTTTTTAGCATGGTAAAGGCAATAGAAACGCTTATCAACAAGATACCTGGTGTGGAGATCGATATATCAAGCGGTCTTGAATCCGCCTATACTGGAATCGGCAGTAAAATTCAAGGACTCAAAGATGAGAAACAGTGGCAAGATGTGGTCGGGAAGCTTGATGTGTGGGATGCGGATAGCAAAATCCAAAGTATACAGGCTGAAAGCCAGTGGGATGATACAATCGGAAAGCTTGATAGATGGAGCTATAAGGATGCGTATAGCTCAGGTTATTCTATGGGTGAAGGGTTAGCAAATCGGGTTTCGGGGTTATTTAGTGGCAGTGAGATAGCTTTCCCAACTGAGCTTCCAAAAGGTTTGGGAATAGATAACGATCTGATGGAGGAGAGTTTGAGTAATATTGATTCAAACACCTCTAAAATGGCTGACAACATGGAGATTTCAGAGGAGGATTTGAAGTACCTCAGAGACATTGCGGAACGTGATGTGATTAACAGATTCACAACTGCAGAAATCACAATCGAGCAAACGAACAACAACCAGATTAATTCACAACTCGATCTTGATGGGATTATGGATAAGTGGAACAACAGCTTCACGGAAGTGCTTGAAGTTGCAGCAGAAGGGGTGCACTAACATGTATCTGATCTATCTTGATAAGGTACAGTTGCCTATTACACCCTCTAAAATCTCAATGAAGATCAAGAATAAGAATGTGGTTATCACTTTAATTAATGATGGTGAGCTTAATTTGCTCAAAGCTCCAGGACTAACGGAGATCAGTTTCGAAATATCGCTGCCGCAGGTGAAATATCCGTTTGCAAGCTACCCAAACGGGTTAAAAAACGCAGATTACTTTATGGAAAAATTGGAAAAGCTGAAGGTTAACAAGAAACCGTTTCAGTTCATCTGTTCACGCAAGGGTGCAAATGGCAAATCCCTTTTTGACACCAATTTGAAAGTTAGTTTAGAAGGCTACAGTGTAGAGGAAAATGCCAAAGAGGGCTTGGATGTGCTCGTTACCGTGGAACTCAAGCAATATATAGATTTCAAGGCTAAAACGCTAACATTCGTGGAAATTGGCACGTCAGAGCCAAAGGTATCAATTGAGAATTCCAGGTCAACAGAATCGGCGGTAATACCAAAGACCTACACAGTACAAGATGGAGATTGCCTCTGGAATATCGCGAAAAGATATTTAGGCGACGGGAGCAGGTACACGGAGATATATGAACTAAACAAAGACAAAATCATCAATCCCAATCTGATATATACCGGCATCACGCTTACTATGCCTGCTCAATAGGAGATGTTATGAAGATAGAACTGGTTATCCAGAACAGCGACAAATTAATAATGCCCAATATTCAAGAAGGGATCACGTGGAGCACGGAGCGCAAAGGGATGCCAGGCAGGCTTACATTCACAGTTGTTCAATAAGACGGCAACTGAAGTTATCCAGATGATAGCCGATGATTTCAAGCTCCAAACTGGCGAGCTTGAAGACACGACAGTCAAAATCCCCAGCAGGATAGAGGACAATGCCACGTTATTTGACATTATCCAGAATGCACTTGATTTCACATTGCAGGAAAAAGGTGTTCTTTACACACTTTCAGATGAGTTCGGGAAGCTCACATTAAAAAGCCTACGGAATATGTCTGTTGGCGTGTTTATTGACAACGAGACGGCACAGGATTTCGACTATTCAAGCTCGATTGATGGCGAAACATACAACAAAATCAAGCTGGCATTTGACAACGAGAAAACTGGCAAACGTGAAATATATATCGCCCAGAGCTCGGACAACATCAATAAATGGGGCGTACTCCAATATTTCGAAAACTTAGAAGAGGTTATATGCGGGCAAGCCAAAGCGGATTCATTGCTTAATATATACAACAGGAAAGGCACAAAGCTAACTCTAAAAGGGGTTTTAGGTGATATACGAGCTAAAGCGGGGACATTATTGGGTATCTCAATTAATCTTGGTGAGGGAACTCTTATGAGTTTGATGCTCGTAGATAAGGCAGTACATACATTCAAAGAGAGCGAATACATGATGGATTTGACATTGCAAGGGGAAGTGGTCTCTAATTAATGCAGTTGAACTGGTTAAGAAAGCGGCTATAGAGGCGGTTATAAAAGAACAGCCCTGCGGTATTTATTACGGTACAGTTTTAAGTATTAAGCCGCTTAAGGTGAGTATTGAACAGCGGCTGACACTTGAAGCAAGCCAATTAATTCTCTCAAGTTTGGTGCGTGATTTCACCGTGGATATGGTTGTTAACCATCAGACGGAGGAAACTGAAGAGCACAGACATGACTACAAGGGCACAAAATCATTTGTGGTGAAATTAGGACTTAAAGAAAACGAGAATGTAATCCTAATCAGAGCTCAAGGCGGCCAGAAGTTTTTGATTTTAGATAGGGTGAGATGATGTTGCCTATAGTGAATAATCACATATTGCAAAGCAGTTGGAATTTTGAGGAGCTGCCCACAAAGACATTCAAATTGCAACCAGGTGACGAACGGCTCATCGGGATAACTGATAAACTCGCAGCTATGAGGCAGGCTATCTACCTCATATTGAATATTGAGCGGTATGAATATCTAATCTACTCCTGGAATTATGGGGTTGAATTCTCTGATTTATTTGGGCAGCCCGCTACATATGTCATACCCGAAATAAAAAGGCGTATCACAGAGGCATTAATGCAGGATACGAGAATCACAGGTGTTGATTCATTTCAATTTGAGGAACACAAAGGGGTTATTTCAGCTAGATTCACAGTCTATACCATATTCGGCGAAGTTGATGCTAAGCGTGAGGTGAGTATCTAAATGTATGAACAGATCACCTATGAGGAACTATTGAAGCGTATGCTTGCCAAGGTCGTTGAGCTCTACCCCGATGTCGACACACGCGAGGGTTCAATCATCTATACCGCACTTGCACCAGCTGCTGTTGAGCTTAAGAACATGTATATATGGCTGGATGTCGTCCTTAACGAGACATTTGCAGACACCGCGAGTAGGCTCTATTTAATAAGACGAGCTGCAGAGCGAGGCGTCAATGTCGAATCTGCAACATATGCTATCAGACAAGGCGAATTCAATATGGATGTGCCAATCGGCTCAAGATTCTCACTGAATAAGCTCAACTATATCGTTACTGATAAGATATCAACGGGAATATTCAAGCTCAGATGCGAGATGGCAGGCTCAATTGGCAACTCAGAATTCGGGGTTCTTATCCCAATTGAATATATCGAAGGGTTAACAACGGCTGCACTCACAGCTATTCTGATTCCTGGTGACGATGAAGAGGAAACAGAGCATCTGAGACAGCGGTACTTCGACAGTTTAGAGTCACAGGCATTCGGTGGCAACATTGCAGATTACAAAGAGAAGGTCAGGGCTTTAGATGGTGTTGGCGGTGTCAAAGTCTATCCCATATGGAATGGTAGCGGCACAGTCAAGCTTGTGATTGTTGATTCCACATATTCTAAGCCGTCAGATATCTTAGTTGACGCAGTGCAAACAACAATCGATCCCACGCAGAATCAAGGTGAAGGGCTGGGGATTGCGCCAATTGGGCATGTTGTCACTGTTATCGGTGTTGAAGAAACTGTGATCAACATCACAACCACACTTACCTATGTCCCTGGCTGGGATTGGGATAAAGTCAAGGATTCTGTATATATGGCAGTTGATTCATATCTTTTGGAGCTCTCTAAAAGCTGGGAGGCTGAGGAATACCTTGTAGTTAGAATAAGCCAGATTGATAACAGAATACTTGATTTAGACGGTATTTTGGATATTACAGATACCAAAATAAACGGACAGGAATCGAATGTGGTGCTTGAACCTGACAACATTCCAATACGCGGAACGGTGGTTGATGATGGGTAGAAAGCTGATTGACTACATACCGCATATCTTGAGAAATGTGCTTGAATACAGGGCAATTACCGAGGCAGAACAGGTTGAGATCGATAGGTTGTGGCTCAATCTAGAAGCTGCCCTGAATGACCAGTTTGTGAGTATCGCAGCAATTAGCGGGATACGCAGGTATGAAAAGATACTGAAGATCATACCCGAAGCCGATGAAACACTCGAAGAACGCAGATTCGCGATTCTGGCTAGGTTTAATGAGACATTGCCATTCACCATCACAAAACTTAGGCAGCAGCTTACAGCACTGTGTGGTGATGACTATAAGTTAACGATTTCTGGGTATTCACTCGAATTGAAATTGGCACTCAATGATAAATTCCAGCTTATGGCAATCGGAGAGATGCTAAACAGAGAAGTACCCGCAAATATGCAGATATCACTTGATTTGAAATACAACACTTATGAGATATTGGGCAGCTACACACACGAATACTTGAGTGCATACACACAATTGGGACTAAGAGATGAGGAGCTGAGTTAAATGGCAACACAAACACCTAACTATCACCTGAAGAAACCCGATCTCAGTGATTATTATGATATTGCTGACTTCAACGGAAACTCAGATATCTTGGATTCCACATTGTTTTCCAAAACAGACAAGGTGGAAAGGGCTATCTCTGGCAATCTGGCCAGTTTAGATGAGCTTGGAAACTTGGTAGACAGTGGCGTTAGCACAACTGAATTGGGGCATAAGATGGGAGATATATTATCCACAACGGATTTGAATCCTGGAAACGACTGGCTGTTATGTGACGGCGCGACTTTGCCAACAGCTTCATATCCCGATCTATCATTTGAGCTAAAGACCATGAAAGATGATATACGCCACAACAAGATTGCAAAGAAGGTTATAGCATTCGGTTCAAATGTCACGGGGCTTTGTTATGGCAACGGTTATTGTGTAGCAGCTGCTGCTAACGGACGTGTCTATTCAAAAGAATTAAGCGGTACTGATTGGGCTGCGTCTACAGTTGCTGATAACATCGAACTAACTGGCATCTGCTACGGGTCTTCATATATCGTAACCGCTGCAAACGGGCGGATATATTACAGTACAGACCGCATAAACTGGAACTCGAAAATCATTGCAAGTGGAGTTAGATTGAACAGTATCAGATATTTGAGCACAATGCTAGTCATAACTGCAGCGAATGGGAATATTTACTATTGCAGTGGCAACAATCCGAGTGATACGTGGACATCCAAAACGCTTGCCAGCGGTGTCAATTTAACAAGCTCAGCCTGCTACTATGGGGCACCGTATGTTGTATCTGCAGCAAACGGAAACATCTATTACATTAACTCGTCTGATTTTGCTGGTACCTGGACTGCCAAAACACTTTCAAGCGGCCTGAATTTAACGGGTGTTGCCAGATATTCCAGCTACTGGGCGGTATCAACATCAAACGGCTCAATCTACTATTGCACAGCATCTGATCCATCGGGCACATGGACTGCAAAAATACTCGAAAGTGGTATTAATTTAACCTCCGTTGAAAACACCTGGGATTGGATTGTCACCGGTTCTAACGGGAAGATATATTACTCTACTTCTATGAATCCATCGGGTACATGGTATTCCAAAGAGCTGGATTTAGGTGTAAGCCTCAGTTGCTCACTCTACTACGGCGGTTATTATCTCGTAGGCTCAATAAGCGGTTACTGTCACACTACAAGAGAAGCTCCATAACACAGCCGTGGCAATCTGAAGCGGTTTCAGATGATGTGGTACTAAACTCAATCAGTTCTAACAGTGATGGGAATGCGGGTTGGCTAGCTGCAGTTGGTAGTAACGGGAAGCTTTATTATTGCAGAGACGACAATCTTTCGGGTATTTGGGCTGAGAAAACAATAGCTACTGATGCGAGTTTGAATGTGATATCACCCAGCAGCGGTGCTAGATGGTGTATTGCAGCTTCAAACGGCAATTCTATTACATTAAGGCTTATGATCCAAGTGGTGAATGGACTGCAAAGGTGATAGACAGCGATGCAAATCTAACATCGCTCTGTTTTGGGAGTACCTATTGGGTGGCAGTGAGTTCGACGGGCACACTCTATTACGCCGCAAGCAGCTACGATCCAGATGTCACTTGGCCACCCAGAGTTCTTGAAGAGGGCCGTCTATCTGACAAACCTGTATTATGGCGGCTCATACTGGATCGCTACAGCTGCAAACGGCAAGATTTACTCCTGTTCAGGCAATAACCCAAGCGGTACCTGGGATTGCAAAGTCATTGCCGAAGGGATTAAACTTAACTGCTCGAAATATATCGGCACCAAACATATTGTGCTGGCTGAAGACGGCCGCATGTACTATCCAATCAGCTCGATTTCTGGCGATTGGGCATCAAAAAAGCTGGATGATAGCAGCTTAATACTTGGATATACTGATACATCCACCTACGCGGTAATCATGTCAGCAAGCGGCAAGCTGTTCTATAGGGAGCCGTCTAATCTGCTTGGAGAGTGGCGCACAGCTTCTCTTCCAGATGAGGCTAAAATCCATGCGATGCTGGGCTCCTACTTAGTTGGTGAAAAAGGGGCAATGTACTACTACAATCGGCGTCCAATAGAGATCGACTGGGGCACTCGTGAGATTGTACCGAAAAGGAACATGGTCGATATTCTTCATTATAACACCCGCAACGTGGCACTTACATATGACGGCTACATATATTACGTCGGATCGGCGGTGAATTCCGAATGGACTGCTAGGTCGTTAGCGTCAGGCTACACTTTTAATAGACTGGGAACATTTAATCAAGGGCATATTGCTATCACTAATTCAGGCACGGTTTTCTACACAACTGAAACTGCCAGCATTACTGCCTGGGGCTCGAAGGTAATTGCAAGTGGTGTGAATCTTTTGGGCTGTTTTTCAGCAGAATCTGTCACATCCTACTCAATCATAACTGCGGCAAATGGGGTTATGTACTACATCAGTGGCAGTAATATGGGTGCGACGTGGACGGCAAAAACAATAGATTCGGGTGTTGAGCTGCTTGGTGGCGCATTTGGTGGTGGTGAAGGCTACTGGATAATACTGGGGGCGACTGGGAAGATATATTACGCGCGAGTAGATGATATATCGGGCACCTGGCAGGAACAAACAGTTGCAGCAGGTATAGCTTTAACTGGTATAGGGCGGGTTTTTAGCTACTATGTTGCTACTGCAGAAAACTGGAAGATATATTTTTGCTTGGGCAAGTCGCCCGCTGGCCAGTGGGATTTAAAAACACTGGAAGATGGCACCACATTTGTAAACATCAGCAGCTACGACTATGTGACTGTGGGCACTGCAACTGGGAAAATCCACTTCCTGCCCCTGTCGTCTTTTGATAGTATGTTCAACCTGCCAAACATCCACTTAAACGGTGTAAACACATATATTAAAACCTAATGGAGGGGGCACCATGAATGATATATCAAATTGGTCTGACCTAACCACAAATTCACAGGTCTTAGTTATGGTTCTAGCTCTAACACAATTCACCAAAGGGATACCATTAATTAACCGCATACCTACCCAAATTTGGAGCTATATATTATCACTGCTAGTCCTTATACCCGCGACATATTTCAACAGAGGGCTAAACGCAAGCAGTATTGTTTTGATTTTCTTTAATGCGGTTCTCATATCACTTGAGGCAAATGGCAGCTACGCGGCAATCAAGAGGATTGCTTCGGGAACAACAAATTAAAAAACAGGAAGGAACGATGTGCATGTTGACACCAGATAAAATCCGCTATGAGTTAGGGGTAAAAATCAATGAGAAGATCATTCCATGGGGAGCACTCTGGTCTAAAAGCTGGGGCAGTTTTAAGAAAGGTGACAGGTACAAAGCCGATAGGAATCTGACCAGTATTAGCTATGTAACGATACATAACACAAACGACCTGGTAAATTGCGGAACAGTACACCAGAGCCACATGGCCAAACCAAAACATGAATGATGTTCGGGTGCATTATTATGTTGATGATCTTGGTGCATGGCAAAATCTATTGGAAACAGAGGTTAGCTGGCACGCTGGAGATGGTGGAAACGGAGCAGGAAATACAACATCTATAGCTATCGAAATTATCATGGATGGGAACACAACCCCAGAAGACATCAAAGCTGAAGACAACGGCGCAAGATTAGCCGCTTGTATTCTGAAGCGGCATGGATTAGACATATCCAGATTGACGACACACAAGAGATGGAGTGGCAAGAACTGCCCAGAGGTTATTTTGCCACATTGGGATAAGTTCGTGGCGAAGGTAACGGGTACATGAATGAGCTTGAAAATCAGCCACTAATAGACTATATGGCTAAGTATATATCTTTGAAGTCAGATTTGGAGCAGCTTATAACCAAAAATCAATGAGTGACAGCTAAGGAAAAACAGCAGAACGGGGCTGAAAATGATTAGCCAAGAGATTGCAAAGCTTTTATCAATTTTGGCAAGTTTATAATTATGGCGTTATTCTTATCTTTTCTGGTATTATCCGCTGTGTTATTCATGATATCACCTGTTTTCAAGGCTGTTTCCCAGAACAGCTCTGGTGTTATGTCGGGGTTTACCTGACAAGCAAGTGCATAACAACCGGCTACATAGGGGCATGTCCAACTCCAGCCGGCATCTGTATTGTATTGATAGTTGGCATCTCCTGAATCACTTGCGCTTGTTCTGTTGCTCATTGGAATCATTAGCGTCGGTGATTTAAAATAGCTTGGATTGCTATTATAACTCTGCAAATCCCACACCGATCCAAACGAATATATACTTGGATCATCCGCATCACCTGTTGTCGATCTACACAATGCGTCTTTATTAAATCTTTTAAACGGCCACACGTCAGATGTAATAACGAATACGCCCTCTTTTTCCGCCTGTTCAATTTTTTCTTTCAATAGATTTGCATCTTTCAGGTCATCATTAAACCCAAGTGAAATCGAAATTACACGAATTTTATTTTCTTGAAGTTTTTTGTTTATTTCCAATATTCTGTTTATTGCTCTGGCAAACACCGAACATATTTTCTCACGTCCGGCAATGGGTGCATGCGAAGCAATATGGTACAAATCTGCCCCAGGAGCAACACCACAAGTTTTGCCAACTGCAATGGATGCAACTGCTGTTCCGTGCATATCAGCATGGTTTTCATGGTTGTCAACAACATATATTTCTTCATAAAATTTCAAATTATCTTTGTACTCTTGATGTGTAGTCAATAGCTTCTGATCTATTATTGCAACTCCCACTCCTCGGCCATCTATTCCTTCTTTGTGCAACCCTTTAGCACCAAGACCAGGATTTTTGCTGTTTTCCATTATGGCGACAGGGTCATATCCTTTTGGCAATTTGTCTGCTGCAGGCCATACTGTCATACTATCAAAATGAACGTGTGACAAAAGTTCCCCTTGTTTTGACAAATCTAATTTTGTTAAATCTTTATGCCTGAAATCAACACCCTGAGTATCAACGTCTTTTTCCGTATCATATTCAGGAACTGTCTCAAGTTGCTTTACTTCCCAAGAAGATGCCATCGGGTTTATAGCAATTCCAAACCCATCTTTGGTTAAGTGATCCACATATTTTATTTCTTCGGCGGATTTGGTATTTGCAGTTTCATTTTCTACTTCTGGTTGTTTCTTCGGGCAACCCCCAAAACCAACTGTGAGTATTCCAAGCACAGCCAACGTTACATACAAAGGCTTCTTTCTAGCCATAAATTAAGCACCTCTTCCTTTTTAATCAGAGTTATTTCCCCATAATTCTGAAATCTTGATCTGCTTAATTGTAGCACATAAAAAGCGAGCTTGCAAGTGTTTTTTGTTGATGTAGGCGCATATTTCTGATCAAAGTCCATCAAATTTATTTAACTTCATCAATGTTTTGCCGACACATAATATATCAAGCCTTCACAAGAGGGCGATTTTGTGTTGTGGGCAAGGGGAAGTGCTCCTTCACTTCTATTCAGGCAGGTGACTGATGAGGGGATTGACTAGGTTAGTTTTAGTCCTTATGATTGGCTGCGTCCTGGGGTTTTCTGGGTGTAGAAATACGTCTGAAGAATTAAACATCGAGGCTTTCAAGAAAAAGGGTAATCTGGTGGTTCTTACAGACCCTACATTCCCTCCGTATGAATATATTGGTAGTAACAGTAGTGAGGTAGTTGGTGTTGATATAGAAATTGCAAATTTGGTTGCCAAAGTGTTAGGCGTTAGGCTTGAAGTGCACCAACAAACATTCGCAAGACTTCTTCCATCTCTCAAGACTAACGATGGTGATATCGCCATGGCTGGAATTTCTCTTACTCCTGAAAACCAAGATGCTTATCCACACTCTAAACCTTATGCTGAGGCATGCCAAAGAATTCTAGTCAAGAAAGACCGCGAAAATATAAGGGGACTCGACGACCTTGTAGGTAAAAAAATAGGGGTTCCTGTTGGAACCACGTTGGCAACTTACATTCAAAAGAAACTAAACAATAAAGAGGAACCTTTTAGAGAAGGTACCAATACCAAAATCGAACAACCTGACGATACAATGGGAGCCATTCAAGCACTCAAAAACAATCACGCTGACGCAATTTTGTTGGATGATCGTACTGCTGCGCATTATGCGGGAAGTGATGACGGTTTAAAGATTCTTCCAGCATTGCTTGGAGAAGAAGAATATGTGTTCGTGTACGCAAAAAACATGTCTGATGAGGTAATCAGGCTCATTGATAAAGTCATAACGGATATTAGGGCAGACGGCAGGCTTGATGCGTTTTATGCGAAACATGATTCTGTAAAACCAGACGAAGTTATTAAATCAGACAAAGTCGGGAAAAAGGCAATAATAAGTGATTTATGGGGTAGTGTGCGCAGTGCTTTTGTAGACGGCAATGCGCGCACTCTTTTTTTCGAGGGGTTTAAGAACACCATCATTTTGACTTGCCTATCTCTATTTTTAGGCTTAGCCATAGGTGTACTGCTTGCATTCATCAGAGCACACCATCGATTTAGTGGCGGCTTGAGGTTTTTGAATAAATGCACCATTTGCTTTGTGCAAATCTTCCGTTGTACACCACTTATGCTTCAAATACTCATTTTTGACTTTCTGCTTCACCGCTTTGGATCATATTGGATAACTCTAATTCCGGCTTTTGGGCTTAATTCTGGGGCATATGCATCCGAAATTTTGCGAGCCAGCATTGAAGAAGTTGATGTTGGTCAACACGAGGCAGCTCGTCTTCTAGGATTTTCTGATAACCAAGCTTTACGGTTAGTGATATTCCCGCAAGCTTTCAAAGGTTCCGTTCCACCACTTTTGAATGAGTTCAGTGCACTAGTCAAAGAAACATCTGTTGCAAGTATGATAGGGTTTATGACTCTAGTGCAATCTGCAAAAATCCTGAATAGCACCCTATTTGTAGTTTGGCCTTATTTCATTTCTGGGTTGCTGTATTTCCCAATTATTCTCTTTGCCTCAGGTTCATTAAATTGGATTAAACGATGGTCTAATGCCAGAGAAATCCGAAAGGAACAAACCAAGTACGTTAGGAAGAATCAAGGGAGTAAATGACGGATGATTGAAGTGAAAAACCTGGTTAAAATCTACAACAACTTGCCGAATCTGTTGCCACACGAGTGATCCAAATGAACGATGGAAAGTTCGCCTGATGCTTAACTTCAAATTCTTTCCATCTTTTTGCCATTGTTGGAGCACTTAAACTATCGTTTTAAACAACGTACGACATTCTCACTTACCACCGAACACCGCAACTTGCCTTATTCGGGCACGGCATCCTTTTATTGGGGCACGGAGTCCCCCTATCGACCCAACAATCAAACTCTTCCTTTTCTTCTAGCCGCTCAACTATCCACTTAATTCCTTCGATAGCATTATTGCTATTCTTTATTTCTTTCATACCCACATTATTCAACCCCATTCTAATTTTGTTGTTATCACTTGCTCACCGTAATTTAGCTCTTACAATGTCAACAAATCACTTGAAATAATTATTTAGTAAACACTCCCCTCCTTCGAGCGTTGCTTTCGCTCCAAACAGTCCACAATATCCTTCACTGTCGCAAAATTATGAAATTCCGTCTTCTCAAACTTAACCTTGAATTCCATCTCAATTTCCATAATCAACTCTACAAAAGATATCGAATCAATTCCCAACTCAATTAACAACTCGGAATCCAACCTGATTAAGTCAGGTTGGATTTTTTCTTTTTTAGCAATTAAATCTTTAACCTTCGCTAACAAATTCATCACAAACATCCCTTTTTATTTTCAAGAGGTTAGTTTTTTCAAACCTGTCACATATATTAACTTTGCGTATCTTTTGGCCATATGGCAGCCGTTTGTTTAGTTCTTTTATGTCCGAAAAGATCAAACTGATATCATATTCCTTTTCATCTAAATAAACATCATCCAAAACCACATCAGCTGCAAGCGCAATGTTTTCGTTGTCTTTTCTAACAGCTTTAACCACACATTCCTTAACGTATAAAATGCTATTTATCATCATCTCAAGTTCTTCCGGCGCTACCTTCTCGCCGTTTTTAAGAACAATGACGTTTTTCTTTCGCCCAGTTAAATGTACGAAACCATCACTATCTAAATGTCCCAAGTCTCCAGTTTTAAGCCATCCATCAACTACCGTTCTGTCCGTTTCCGCTTGGTCATTATAATAACCAAGCATTACATTCGGTCCCTTAACTAAAATTTCCCCTTCGCTCAGTTTGACTTGGCAGCCTGCAACGATCTTTCCAGCTGAGCCAACTTTTATATTACGTGAATTGCTAAAAGAGACAACCGGTCCGCATTCTGTTAATCCATATGCATTAAGCAAGTCAATGCCGAATTCCTTAAATTCTTTAATTAATGCAGGATTTAAGTGTGCTCCCCCAGATATTACTTGTTTGGGAAGTGTAGCAACAGACCCTTTTTTTATTTCTTTCAATAGCTTTTCGACTAACAACGGAACCAAAAAGACAGCATCTGGTCTGAATAATTTTAGATCATTCAAAAAATCAGAAGCTTCATCTCCAATAAATGCTGTGCCCCCAACACGCAGTGCTGGTAATATGCCGACTGCCAACCCTCCAATGTGATAAAGCGGCAACAGAGCCAACATACTCTTAAAGCTATCCAAATTAGAAATTACGGCATTTACCGAAAGCATAATATTAGTTTGTGAAAGCATTACCCCTTTTGGCTTTCCGTGACTCCCAGAGGTGTAGTAAATAACAGCGCATTCGCTAATTTCTTTGCGGGGAAGTTGGTTGTCGATAAGGGAGGATTCTAATGCCTCTTCAACACAAACATAACCCAAGGAATTCGGAAAATTCTGTTTTGTTTTCTCTAATATTCCCCGACTGCTTTTCGAATAGGTTATGAGCGTGCAACTGCTATTTTTCAGAATCGTTTCGACTTCGTGTTTCAAAACCCCAACAGGAATTACAATAAAACCTGCATTAATTATAGAAAAAAAAGAAACGAGCCAAGCATAGCTGTTGGACCCCAAAATCGCGACTTGCCTGCTGTTTGTTTCAACGTTTTCAAGAACCGCTGTAAACTTCAATATGTCTTTTTTAAGCTTGGAATATATGACTTCCTTTAAAATTCCATCATCAAAATGCTTTATTGCAACTTTGTCCCCAAAAACTGAGAAGTCATCCAGCATCTTCAAAATGGTTTTTTCAGTTCCCAAGGTCTATCACCTTCCTAGCACCATCCAGCATATTTAGTTTATGTGTAATCAATATCACCATGCTTTTTTGTTTCATCTCATCTATGATTTTCACCACTTTTTGAAAATTAACAACGTCCAAGGAAGAGGTTATTTCATCAAAGATATTAATCGGTGCTTTTTTCAGGCAGACCCTAGCTATAGCAAATCTTTGTATCTCCCCTCCAGAAAAGTTTATTTTTTCGTTGACAATTGAATCATATCCGTTTGCCAAGCTGACTATCTTATCATGTAACCCAAGCCTTTTGCACACGTCCACAAGCTCTTCTTCTGAAACATTATTTTCGCAACCCAGCAACAGATTTTGACGCACAGAAACATTGAGCAATTCTGTGCTCTGTGCCACATAACCAATCTCAGATCGCAGCTGCTTCAAAGAAGTTACCTTGGTGTTACAGGGATAAACGTCTACATTACCGCACTTCGGTTTATAAAGCCTTAACATTAATTTGGCAACCGTGCTCTTTCCTATTCCAGAAGAACCAACTACACCAAAAAGGCCGGTACCACGCAACTCAAAACTTAAATTACTCAAGACTTCCTCTCCATCTCCATAACCAAATGATACATTTTGGAAAATAACCAATGGCTCATTTCCTGCCGGTTGATTGTTTTGCATTTCCTCAAAAGTTTCGGCAGGGAGCATCAAATATTCGTGCAATCTCTTTAGGACGGGAACGAGCTGACGATACGCCGTATTGCTGCTTATTAACTCATGAATCGGCCCTATTAGCATCTGAAAATAAACAATCAAGGCAACCACGGCACCAATGGTCATCTGGTTTGCCAAGACAAAATTAAACCCCAAAAGATAGATCGTTGCAATCGCAAAAGCCACAATGGTACTGCTTATTCCACCAGAAAAAGATGCAAGTTGACCGCTCTTATTGCTTATTTCGTAAAGTTTATTCAGCACCGAATTATACTGTTCATTCGTTTTTTCTTCCACCACAAACGTTTTGATGAGTTCTATATTATCTATATTCTGCTCGATCGTCGTATAGAATTCGTCGTTCAGTTTTAATGATTTTTCAGAGATTTTTTCGAACTTTTCCCCAATGTAAACGTTATAAGCAGCATATGCAAGCATAATAAAAACGAGCACAAAAGTAATGAAATGCGAAAGCAAAAACATCCCGATTAAGCTCATCAACAAAAATATAATATTATTAACAACCACAGCCCAGAAAGTGGTTATGAAACCGCTCAAGCTGCCTCCGTCATTCGTTATTCGCGAAATAACATCCCCCTTGGAGTTTTTGTCAAAAAAAACAACAGGTGAATACAGAACTTTCATAAATAATTTGCTTCTGATATCCATTTTTATATTTTCTGAAACATATCTGAAGATGCTGTCCCTGACATATCCAAAAATAGGCTGCAACAAACACGCAATCAGAAAAACAAAAAAAACAAGATATATATCCTTTATCGTCTCAAACTTGGCAACACTGTCTATTAAATATCTGGAAAGGTAAGGTGTTACAAAAACCGAAAAATTCAAAAGAAACGTTACCAAAATGCCGAGGAACTCTTTCTTCTTGTGTTCTTTAATCAAGTTGAACAAATAGCTCTTGAATTCAAACACTTGTTTCTTCATCTGATTTCAACTTCTTAATAAATTTTATTTTATACCGTGAAAACCCCACTGAGTTTAAAAATTTCTGCACTCTTCCATTAAAGTGATAAGTATCGGCTCCCAAAAATCCGTACCCCTTTTTTATTGCCCAATCTGAGGCAGCTTCAAACAACCCAAAAAAAACACCGTAAGCTATTTTTTCTTTTCTCACAGATTCTTTCACGAAAAGATTCAAAATATACGCGAAAGGAGCAATTTCAAAACTGTCGTCCTGATCGCGATGCCAAACCTCCACAAACCCAACAATTTTACCCCCTGAATCGGCGACAAAAACTTGCACTTCTCCGTCTTCGATGTAACTTTCGTAATGTTCTGTAAGATCAGATGTATCGATTGGTTTCGGGTAAAAAACATTTTGAGAAAGTTGATCAATCCCCAATTTATTGCAAAGAACACCCACTTCATATGCATCACAAACCCGCATTTCCCTTATGAAAAGCTTGTTTTCCTCATTGTCTCTCATCTTTATTTCTCACCTTCAACCGCAACTTCTTGTTCCAGAACGACATTTTTCTATTTTTTGAGGCAACGGGTACAAAGGCTGCAATCGTTGTCGCAAAATTTGCAATGCCTGCCACAACCGTGGCAGAATCCCTCCGAAAACACACTGCTGGGCTTCACTATAAATACCATTCTCTTTATCTTCCTTTCCATTAAATCTGAGATCACAGATTCGCTCACTTTCTACTGTTGATGACACAATGGTAACAGCGCGAGCAATGATTACATCGCTTACAAAAGTTAGTGCAATGACAAAATCCCTCTTCAAATACCTTGGTTGGTTTCACAATATATCTCATCATTTCCCTCCTCCGAAACTTTAGGCCTCATACTCTACGTAAATATTGTTGGGTAAATTTTCACCCACTGTGGGCAGCACAATGAACGCAGTGACCAGAACACCTAGTACACGTCCCACCAGTGGTTACCTCACCACAAACATTTTGGCAAACTTGGCTACAATTTCCGCCACTCAGACTCTCGCGCAATCTTCGTCCAAAGCCCGTGCAGAAACAGTAAGACCCCGTTGTGAGGGCAGGAAACACAACATATTTCATAAAACCACCTCTTTTTTTAAACAATGTGCAAACTAAATACGCACACTTTTTAACTAACTGCATTGCAATGCCTCGAACACTGCTCACCGCAAAAAGAATATGAATGAGGGGGGCAATGAGTCCCCTGTGGCCCGCCGCCTGGAGCCACTCCGCTGCAAACATTATGGCAAACTTGGCTGCAATTCCCACGGCCCAGACTCTCGCGCAATCTTCGTCCAAAGCCCGTGCAGAAACAGTAAGACCCCGTTGTGAGAGCAGGAAACACAATATACTTCATGAAACCACCTCTTTTTCAAATGATGTAAATTAAATACGCACACTTTTTAACTGACTGCGTCACAATCCACCGAACATTGACTGCCACATCCAGAAAACAAATTGGGGTT
The DNA here is from genome assembly GCA_026001145.1 of Clostridia bacterium. Taxonomy (GTDB): domain Bacteria; phylum Bacillota; class Clostridia; order Oscillospirales; family Ruminococcaceae; genus BNZN01. The sequence continues at coordinate 21,253 of BNZN01000011.1, forward strand.
ACAATATGACCTTCGATGACGCCCACCAACAAGAGAAGCACAACTTGGAATCAATCCGCTATTGACACGGCAAACTTGACCACAACTTCCACCAGTCAAGCTTTGTTCCAATCTTTGCGCAAAACCTGTGCAAAAACAGTAAGCCGCTGCCACAGGATTTGGCAACACAACAAATTTCATAACCCACTTCCTTTTCACGTATCGCGATCACAAGCACCATTACATTGCTTACGACACCTATTTTGGCACTGCTCCCTACATCCAAAACAGAAACCTTCTGCAAATCTATGACTAGGTTCAACAATATACTTCATAACCTTTGCCATCCTTCCTTCTGCTTCCTGACAGCACATTTTCATTTTGCCTTTCCGCGATTCCTGTTACACTGCTCTTCACACCTATTTTGGCACTGCTTGCCACATATATAACAGTAGCCCTCTGTGAAGAAACAATCCGGCTCAACAATATATTTCACGACAAAACGCCCCTCTCTGCAAATTCTGGCCCCTTTTTTCAAAACACTCACTAAAACCCAAATTAACTCGACTTCAGCTCGGTTTTAGCTTGTTCACCAGAACATTCCCCTTCGCTGCAAAACACGTCGTACCTTGTTTTCAGGGCGTCCACAAGATTATATTTCCATTTTTCACAATCCGGTTTCTCATCCTTCAGACCTTTATAAGGACACCCTCCCATACAAATGGGCAGAATTTCGCAATCTACACACTCTTGCTTGTCAAAAGGAGACCAAAGCAAATATTCAAGAAAAAGATTTGAAATTTCGGGGTTTTCAGTCTCTTTTATATTTCCGACAACCCGTGCCGGATTGCCGATATCGTTCCAACACTTGTACAAACCACCTTTTGGGTCTACCACACATGAAGCCAAAGAGTCCGCACAACAATAATTTGCTTTTGTTCCTGGGTAATAGGGATAACCAGAGGCACTAAAACCCTTTTCAATCAAAATGTTCTGATATTTTTGGCTTTCTTGAGCATATTCTTTTGTATCTAAGCACGTTCCTGCAATCGAAGGACAAACATCAGTGTAATCTTTCACATGTCCCAGACTAATATCGCATCTTCGCAAATCATTTGCGATAAAAATATCAAGAAGCTTTTCTAACCCTTCAAGATTTGTTTTGTCTATGTTTATTCGAATGCCTACGTGAATTCCGGCATCTTCGAGAGATTTAATATTTTTTATTATCACATCAAACGTTGGCTTCGAGCTATTTTTCAGCTTTCTGTGCGCGTTATGAACTTCCGGAAGCCCGTCTACAGTTATTTGGATTCCCGAAATAGCTGCTTTTTTGAGATTCTCTATAGTTTCATCATCAACCAGATACCCGTTTGATACCATGTAAGCACTATAAGGAGCCTCATATTTTTTGCATATCTCAATCATTCTCTCAGACATCTGCCAAATCACATCTTTTGCAAGCAACGGCTCTCCACCATACCAAGTTATGGAAATAGGTTCTTTTTCTTTTGCAGCGCGCTCCACCCGTTCATAAATGGCAACAATCACATCGTCTTCAATGAAACCAAAATCACCCTGAACACCTTCATAACAATAAGGGCAAGCAAAATTGCAGCTCAATGTCGGAGCAATCGTCAAACCCAAACCACGATTGCTAAACTTCCCCTTCCCGCTATTGAATTTCAACAGATTTAATTCACTCAGCCCATCGTCAAGAATAAAAAAACCTTTTTTCATATCCTCAATGAGAACTCTCGTCGTATCATCGACCTGCTTAACATCCAAAGAATCGATGTTGCTAAACACTTTGTCAAAGTTCGCATCTATTTCTGCCAAACAGGAAGTGATGGCATTGAAAGCCAATTTTTTGCCTTTATATTCAAAAAATATATTGTATTTGGATTTCTTCATCATTGAGAAAACATCTCCTCACTCTCACGCTTGCCAGATCACCAGTCCCGGTCGCACCAGCCTCCCTTGAATTATATCATCAAAATTACTTATATTGATATGCGCACATGTCGTTTTCGACAAAGATATTGTATGCTTTGAAATATTTTTTTGTTATCATTTAGGTAGAGATATTTAGAAAAAAAGAAGTGTTTGAGAAAACCATTTTTATTCGAGGAAGTGTTGAACTGAGAATAACCATAGAGCAACCAATAGAACCCTTCCTTGGCATATATCAAAAAAAACGGATCACAAGTAAGTTTTTCGAGCTTTCCAGTTTGTTTGGGTTTTCCGGAGACGTAAACATATCTTTTTGCAGGTCACGTGACATCCTAGCGGAAAAGATAGAAGTTAATTTTCTGTTTGATTGGGTTGTTGCCGCAAATCATAACGGGCAGATATTTCTTTTAGATCCTTTACTGTGGCCGCAATGTGACGAGTTTGATGTTGCCAAAATATGTATACATGAACTAACACATGTTGTAGTGAATGCTGTTATTCCGACCTGTCCTTTGTGGTTAAATGAAGGACTTGCTTTGTTTTATGCGGATCAGATAGACACGACTGGAAATAAATTTGAACTCGTAAATCCTTACGATACCGATTATAATTCTGGTATATATGAAAACAGCGGAAGAGTTGTCGAGTTACTTATAAAGAAATTCGGGGAAGGGTTCCTTTTGGAAGCAATCCGAAAGAGTCCTGGTTTATATAACGATGGTATCTTAGGG
>BNZN01000012.1 GCA_026001145.1 Clostridia bacterium
AATAGGGTCACAGCTGACCAATCTCCTTTATAAAAAAGGACATTTTGTTTCGGTGATAGACAAAAAATCGGAAAAATTTGAATATTTGGATTCAAACTTTCCGGGCCTTATAACACAGGGAATTCCAATTGATCTTGAAGCTTTGAAAAAAGCTGGAATTGAAGGTTGTGATGCAGTTGCCGCTGTCACAAGCAATGATAATATAAACATTACTGTGGCGCAGATTGCCAAAAAGATATTTGGAGTTGGACGTGTGATTGCCAAAGTTCAAGATCCTTCCAAAAGGGAGTTGTATTCGGATTTGGGATTTTTCACGGTTTGCTCGACAAATATTGTTGTGACTGCGATGGAGATAGCAATTGTTGGAAACGCTCAGGCTGAAATATTAATTTTTGGTCAAACAAGTGTGAGTTTTTCTATTTCAAATGTCCCCAAGTCTTGCGTTGGTTACGAGGTTTCGGAGTTGCGAAAAAATAAGCAAGAGCAGCTCTTTTGTGTTCTTCATGAAAATGGCAGAATTATGATGCTCGACAGTTTGAATAACTATAAACTTGAAAAAAGTGATATACTGGTTTTTGCAAGTGTAATTAATTAAACATGAGGTGGGAAAGATGAGAGAAGATTTTGAAGATCTGCGAGATGAAGTAAGATCTTGCCAAAAATGTGAACTTCACCAAACCCGTAAGAATGCGGTTTTTGGTGAAGGGGACGAAGATGCGAAGATTTTGTTTATTGGTGAGGCACCGGGGCGCCAGGAAGACGAAAAAGGAGTACCGTTTGTTGGGCACTCTGGGAAGGTTTTGGACAGGATGCTTGCTGCTGTTGGGCTTAACAGGAATGAGGGCATATTTATAACTAACATTATAAAGTGCAGGCCACCCAACAATATAGATCCGATTGAGGAACATCAGGAAGCCTGTTCTCGATATTTAAAGCGACAGATCGAGCTGATAAATCCTCAAATAGTTATTTGCTTGGGGAGGATAGCGGCCTATAATCTGCTGGGCCCTGAGTATAAAGTAACAAAAGATCATGGCAGAATCTATGAAAAAGACGGTATGTATATAATGGGTATGTATCATCCTGCTGCTTTGCTCAGGTCTAATCAACACAAAGAGGAAGCCTTTAAGGATTTTCTTTTCCTCAAAGAATTCCTCAAGCGTTTCGATGATCCGGATTCAAAAATCGATAATTCGAATTCAAAGAACTGATAAGGTCGTTTGTTTTTCGCGAGTTTGCGGATGTAGTGTTTGTTTTGAGGTTTTGCAAATAAAAATCTGAAGTAATTCAAACAATACGAGAAAACATCCGTAATTTTTTTGTTTCACATCATTGACAATCCTTACAGAGTGAAGAAAGAGGCATGGGTCAAGCATTCATTTCAAAAGAATATTTGAGCAGTTGTTTGATTTTCTTTTGGGCGACTTTAAGGTGCCGTGAAACGGTTGACTTGTTTAATGATTTTAAGGCTGCAATCTGTGGCATGTTCAATCTGTCAAAATAATAAAGTGTCACCATTTCTTCTTGTCTTGGTGTGAGGTCTTTTGTGATTATTTCGTGAATCACTTTTTTCAACCGATTAATGAATTGTGTGTTAGTTTCGCCGTCTTCGTTTAGTGACTTTTTGTAAGAAATCTGATTAAGCCAAACGTCATCATAAAATGAGACCCGCGGCATTATCAACCCTCCAATATGTGATGTCTTTTGCAATAATTGTCGATGTCTTTTGCAGTTTTTATTAACTCTCGAATTTCTGTGTAAAGACAAATGATTCGTCTTTTGAGGTCAATTTGTTCTTTGCGACATGCAATTTTGTGCCGCTGAGTGAGTTCAACAACGCGATTGTGCAATTTTTCGGCAGCCAACAAATATTCATTCCGAAGCTTTAATATGGACATAACATAAGCACCATCCTTTTTTGATTTCCACACTACGTGATATATTTATAAACTTTAGCACACGTTTCGCCGGATGTCAACAGATAGTGTTTAAAATCTTGGTAATAACTACATTTTGTTGTGCAATTTAGTTCAGATTGCTAGGTTGCAAATTGCTACGTAATGTGATACAATTGGGCTTGGCGATGTCGAGATGACCAAACAAGAGAGGTGTTAAGCCTGATATGGTGGGGAATAAGCTGAGAATTTTAAGGCAACAATATAATATGACGCAACGCCAATTGGCACATAGGCTTGGTATTTCCACAAGTGCTGTGGGGATGTATGAACAGGGGAGAAGAGAGCCTGACCATGAGATGCTTCTCAGCCTTTGCAAGCTTTTTGGGATTTCTGTGGATTATCTCTTGAGGCAGGAAGTTCCAAATGAAAGCAAAGAGTTTTCTGATATTATAAATGGATTCGAACGCACTTTGTTAGGTCAAGAGGGTTTGATGTTAAATGGTGTTTTGCTTAAAAAAGACGATGTTAAAAAGATTGTTGATGCCATAAGAATCGGTGTTGAATTGGCTGTGAAAAGCAGTGTAAAATAGGAATATAGGGTCTGGGAGGCATTGTTTTTGGAAAGAATTAGCCAGAGCGTGGAAGCGCTTGTTCGGAAGTATGAAACGAATGATCCCTGGGATTTGTGTGAAAAGCTTGGAATAATAGTCATAATAACAGATCTTCCTGATGGAGTGCACGGGGTTTATCATCGAGTGGGAGAGCAGCAGATAATTTTCATAAATAAGTGGGTTGACACTGTGCAGATGAAGATGATTTGTGCGCATGAGCTCGGGCATGCGGTGCTTCACGAAAACAGTAACATGTGTATGAGGTTGGATTCTGCCATTGAATTGGAACAAGAGGCGGAAGCCTTCAAATCGCAACTTTTTCATGTCAGAATGTTCAATAGTGAGCTTAAAGTTTTCGGGCATGATGAGATAGTTGAGTTTGCGAATCTGGCTCCAAATTCCTTTATCATGGATTTTTGATTGAGGGGAAATGTTAATGAAACGTTTTGTGCTCATATTGGTGATTTGCTTGCTTCTTTGTGCAGGAGGGATTGCGTGTTTCGTTTTCAGAAATGAAATTTTCAAGTTTTTCGAAAAAGAACAATTGCCCGAGCCACCGGAAGAAGCAGAAGAGAAACCGTTTTATGAAACGGAAAAAAATCAACCGATAAATTGGCAAGCGAACGAGTTGTGGGAAGAGAAGCTCAAGATACTTTCTGATACGGATATTCCAGAAAATTTCAGCAGTGATAAGGAATATATTTTAAAGCTTGCCCGTTATGATCAGTCGATCTCACCCGAAGGTTCAACACGCGATGCGCAAAAGAAGCTTTTTGTGATTGAAGAACTTGAGGTTAAATATTGCGCCAAGCGTTTTCTTGGGATAAGCAACTTTGAATATAAAGAATCGGCCGAATATAACAAAGACACCAAGACTTATGATGTTGCCGAACTGCCCAGTATTAATCCTGGGTTGCGCTCTTATGAGAATTTTGAGTTAGAAAAGCTCCCTGATGATCATTGGAAGTTCTCGGTTGACATATTCGAAGTGGATGAAAACGGAAACAAAATCCAATCTGCTATAAAGGCCGGCACGAAAGAGACTTATATAATTGCGGGAAAGGACGATACATATAGAGTGATTTCGGTGCAGCGGGTTAAAAATGAGGAGCCAAAGCCAGAAGATGCAAAACAACCAACTTGATGCGCTAAGAAATGAGATTGATGCGCTGGATTCGAAGATAGTAGAACTCCTTTCTGCGCGCTTGTCTTTGGTCGAGTCTGTTGCGCAGACAAAGTTGAAAATGGGCCTGGGAATTAAAGATCAAAAAAGAGAGCGAGAAATCCTCAAAAAGATAACTTGCCCTTATAGTGCTGAGGTTCGAGAAATTTACCAGAAGATTTTTGAGGCTTCTTTAAAATTGCAGATTGATTTTTGGGCGCATTTTGAAAAGTGAAAAAGTGAAAGAATAAAAAAGGGGATTGTTCCTTGTGTTTGTGGATAAGATCGGAACTGTGTTTGACATCTTTGTTATAGTTCCGTTAGTGTTAGGTTGTGCTTGGCAGTTTTGGCGCCGGCGGGATTTTCCAGAGTTTTATGGCAAACTCATGGTAATTCAGTTGAAAAAAGCAAAGAAAGAGTATCAGAGAAAACATATATATAAGCCTTTGAATGTTGAAATATATCAGAAATTAAGATTGCATTCAGGTGTGCTGTTCGTTGGGTCTGCGATTTTGTTTTTTTGCGTGTTTTTTAACGCGAGTAATAAGTTTTTTAGTGTGCCTGATTCGCTTAAACGAAGTGTTCTGAGTAATTTGCATCAGTTTGGTTTTTTTGTTGTTTTGGCGCATGTGTTGGTGTTTTGGGTGTGTGGAGTGCGCGGGAAATATTTTCGCTATGTATTTTTCATTGATGAAAGATGCAAAGAAGATGCGCAAATCAGATGGATTTGTGGGGTTTTGGGCTACCGGGTCTTATGCGATGTATCTTGTTTTTGTACCTGTGTTTGAACTGGTTTTCTTTTGTGTCTTTAATGGGTTTGTTCTTTATGGTGCTTGTGTTGGCATTGCGGCTAAGGCAGGTTTGTCGCGGGGAGTTTTTGTTCTTCTCTTAATTTTTCTTGCTTTTGGATTCGTGTTATTTTATTATAGCAAGCATTCGGCATATGCCGCAGTTTTGTCTAACATAATTTTAAAAAATAACGTATTAACGCTAACAACAGGGCCTGAAACAATATATAAACTCGAAAACATAGAAGATATCAAGTTTCGTTATTCTCTTCCGCATATACATGTGCGCGTTAATGGGAGAAATATAAAGTCTGAACGTGGAAAATTATATATTGAAACTGTTGGAGAAGCGTCTTATAAAGCTTATTCTGTTCAGCTGCGTCCAACGATTGGCGAAATAGAAACACTGGTTTATCTTATTCACATGATCAAACAAAGGGAACTTGATACGCTTACGGAAGTAACCCCAGAATATATAGCGGCTTTACGGAGAAAATACATATTGTCGGAGTTGGACACTATAAAAACCGATCGAAAAGAAGGAGTTTTCTTTTGACTTTTGATTGGGACGATAAAGTTTATTTGAAGATTTTTGAAGTCAAAATGTAGGGATGGGTTCTGATGCGTTCTAGGAAATTTAATATGGCTGAATTCGCGGAGCGGATGTTGTTTCTTTTGCTTGCAGTAACGTTGATGTGCTTCATTGAATGGATTGGTAAGCGACTTCGAATTTATGATAAACTTATAGTGATCCGATTGAAAAAAGCTAAAAACGAGTACCGAAAGAGCAGAATTTATGAGACTTTGAGCACTGACCCATATCGTGACTTGGGGTTGTCCTTATTTGTTATGTTCGTTGTTGTGGGAGTTTTTATGTGCTCTCACGCTGGTCGCTTCGAGTATTTCGTGGGGATTTTGAGGGTTAATCTGCAGTGGTTTTGTCCTTTTGTTGTCGTAGCGTTTATCCTACCGTTCTGGTTGTGTGGCTTACGTGGAAGATACTTTCGCTTTGTAGCGTCTCTGCTTAAAAATGCGAAAAAAATGTTCAAAACGGATGGGATTTTGGGAGTTTGGGCTACGGGAATGCCTCACAGGATGGAACTGATTGTGGTACCTATATTTTGGTTGTGTTTCTTTTGTGTTTCTGGCCTTTATTTTTATTCTTCTTATGCGAGTAATTATGATCTTGCTTGTGATGTGCTTGAGTGGCGGGCAGTGTTTGTTGTATTTTCTGCCTTGGGAGTCATGTGGTTCTTCTTGCGATACTTATGTTCAAGTCCTCGCAACATAGTTTTGAAAAACAACATATTAACGATAACAACGGGGTTTTATTGGCGACGCAAAGAAATAATATATAGACTTGAAAACATAGAAGATGCCAAATTTTGTTATGAAACGGGACGTTATAGAGGGCAATCTAGCAAACATACATGTGGAGGCTTATATATAAAAACTACGGGAGAAGTTGCTTATAAAGTTTATTCTGTTAGTCAGCATCTAAGAATTGTTGAGGTAGAAACCTTGATTTATCTTATCCATATGATCAAACAGAACGAACCGGATATTCTTGTAGAGATAAACATGGAGTATATAACGGCTTTGCGAGAGGAATATATACTATCGACAGAAGATGCTGCAAAAATTGATCCAAGAAGAATTGATGAAGAAATTAAGCGAGAAGAATTGAAAAGAAGAAGAGAAGAAAAAAAGAAGAGGAACACAAAAGGAAATAAGATAAAATAAAAAATTAAGGATTTCTTTAAGTGAGGGGTGGGGTTGGTGCTTCAATTTGATGACCTTCGGCAGCAATATCTTAAGACCAACCTGCAGATAGCCGAACTGGATGGTTATGTCGACTACAAAAAGTTAAAGAAAATCCTTAAAGAAAAAGAGTTGTTAATCTCAACTTCAGGGTTTTGGGAGGATAAAGATAATTCGAAAAAAATCCTCACAGAGATTAAAACCACAAAATCTAAGATAGATCGCTTTGAAGGGTTGAAAGAGGCAAGTGAGGAACTTGAGGTTATGTTTGAACTTGCTGAAGAAAACCCGAATGAAGAGGCTTTGGGTGAAATTTTTTCGAAATTAACCTCGTTTGAGAAAGATTTAAGCGCATTTAAGATCGAAACGTTGCTAACCGGCGAATATGATTTAAACAATGCAATTTTAACTTTTCACGCGGGTGCCGGCGGCACAGAATCTGAGGATTGGGTTCAGATGCTTTATCGCATGTATTCCATGTGGTGTTCTGATCACAAATTCAAAGTTAAGGTTTTAGATTGCCTTGCCGGTGATGAATGTGGAATAAAGAGTATTTCTATCCTTGTGCAGGGAACGAATGCCTATGGTTTTTTGAAGGCGGAGATGGGTGTTCATCGTTTGGTCAGGATCTCTCCTTTTGATTCGTCTGGCAGACGTCACACGTCGTTTGCGTCGCTTGAAACATTGCCGGAATTGGATGAAAGTTGTGAAATTAAGATAGATGAAAAAGACATTAAGATAAACACATTCAGAGCCAGTGGGGCAGGGGGGCAACACATAAATAAAACAGATTCAGCTGTCAGAATTACCCACCTCAAAACGGGAATTGTTACTTCTTGCCAGAATGAGCGCAGTCAGCATCAGAACAAAGAAGTTGCAATGAAAATGCTCATTTCGAAACTTATAAAAATCAAAGAAAAAGAACATCTGGAACGCATAGAAGATATCAAGGGGAATCAAGCAGAAATAGCGTGGGGATCGCAAATCAGATCATATGTGTTCATGCCATATACTTTGGTCAAAGATCACAGAACTGGGTTTGAAACCGGCAATATTTCTGCTGTTATGAATGGTGATTTAGATGGCTTTATAATGGAATACCTGAAGAAATTTGGTTCTGATATATAAAAGCAAATTTAAGTTTTTAATTGTTGCGGGAAGGTGAATTAAAAATTGAGTAAATTTATAGGTCAAAAATGTCAGTCATGCAAAGAAGAGCTGGACCTCGAAGCCGTTGTTGTTGTGTGCCCGGAATGTGGGGCGCCTTATCACAAAGAGTGTTTTTCCCATGAAGAGAAGTGTGTTTATGAAGAGCAACATGGAGATGAAAACTGTTTTTCATCAGAGGCAGGTACTTTGGATGTGCAAATCTGTGGTAATTGCGGCAAGCAAAATGGTCGTTCTGATGACGTTTGTGTTTTTTGCGGAAAGCAGCTCAAACAGTTCAGGGAAGAAGCTAATATTCTTAAAAAAGAAGCAGCGAAATTTTCATCTTCATATCCCTCTTATCTGCCTGATGATGAGAATAAAGGGGCAATCGAGGCCTTCATCGGTTCTAATGCAGAATATTATGAGAATGCCTTTCGAGGAAAATACAGATTTAATTTTGCTGCATTTTTTTCTCCAATTTCCTTTTTTTTTTACCGCAAGATGTATGCGGTCGGATTGCTCTTCGCTGCAGGTTTGTTTGCAATATTTTATTCGTTTTTCAATCAAGTTGCACCACTTTACGTGTTTTTAGTTAGGCGAGGGTTTGTTGATTTTTCTTATTCCGCAACCTTAAACTTTATTTTTCAGAGTGGAAACCAGGTCCTCATTGATGAATTGACAAGGATTTCAAAATTTTTCGTCTTTTCGCTCTTTATAGTGCTTGCTATGAATTTTTTGGCTGGGTTTCTAGCGAATAATATTTATAAAAGGCATGTTTTGAATGGTGTTAGGAAATGCAAAGCGATTTATGCTGAGCATTTTGAAAAGGTGCTACCTATTGTGGGAGGGACCAGCTTTTTATCAGCTGTTGGGGCGTTGTTGGTTTTTTTACTCCTGTTTTGGTTTATTTTGTTTGGTTTATTTTGAGTTAAGTTTAGATCCGAGTGACATAATTTGGAATTTGGCCCTTTTTCTGACTCGGTTAAGAGTGATATAATAATTTACGCACTTATAGGCCTTGTAAAATTTGGATTCTTCTGGTACAATACCGGAGGGTTTTACTAAGGACAGTTTTGCGAAAGAGGTTATTGTCTATGTTGTTTGGCACAAAAAAGAAATTGGTTTTCGGTTTGACGGTTATTTTGCTTGTGTTGAGCTTATCTGGGGGTTGCCCATTTCGAAAAGAAACGCCAGAGGTAGAGGTCAAGCCAGAGGCAGAGGATGAGGAACTAAAGGAAGATATGATAGCGCGTCCGGTTTTGCAGCCAAAGTTAAAAACTGAGCGTGAGAAACATCCCGATGCGGTTGCGTGGATTTATGTTCCGGGGACAAACATTGACTATCCAGTTATGAAGAGTGAAAAAAAAGATAAAAGTGATGCGTATCCTTACTATTATCGGCGCGCTGAAAACGGAGAACAGCGCCGGTCGGGTAGTATTTGGACTCTTATGGCTTGCAATTTTGCTTCTCGAAAAACTTTGTCGCGAAACACTGTTGTTGCAGGCCACCATATGGAAAAGGGAACGGATAAGGATTATGATGTACGACTTGCCCAACTTGAAAAGTTTTACGAAATAAATTTTGCGCATGAGCATCCATATGTATTCTTCTCTATTCCTGGCGAAGACATGGTGTTTGAGGTGTTCGCCGTCTACATTGCAGAGGTTCCAGGGAGAGATCCTAAAGTTAAAGGATTCCCTTACTATACTTCTTATTTTCTTCCGGACGGCAAAGAGTACAAAGAGTGCAGGGGTGGAGATGGTTCACTCCCGGCGGTTGTTAACGAAGAAGGGTTGAGCTGCATTCAAAAAATTGCTCGCGAGGCGAAGTTGAGATCGCTTTATAATTACGAAACTAAAGTGGGCAAAGATAGCAAGATAATTACCCTTACAACCTGCACATATAAATATGGCAAAACAGGTTCGAAGAATTGTGACGTTATTGAGTTTGTTGTTCAAGGAAAGTTGCTTTCTACCTCGAAGAAGCTCTATGATAAAGCAAGGTTCTTTTCAAAGAATGAGAATCCGAAACCTCCTCAGGATTTGCCGAACCCTAATGTTGATTATGTTTACATGGCTGAGGGAGAGTTGATTGATGAACCTGCAGAGGCGAGTGACAAAGAACTGGAACCGAGCAGCAGGGAGAGCGACGATAAAAAGAAGTGATTTGAGGTTTTAAGTTTTTTTCTGCAGAGGGTTTGTGAAAATTAGTTCTGATGAGGATGTGTGTGATGAGAAAAATCTTGGCAAAAACGAAATCTGATCTCGTCCGGTTGGCCTTTTCTCTTGTGCTGTTTGATGTTGTTTTTTGCCTGGCTTTGTTTTTGATTAGGTGCTTTGCAACCTCTGTTTTGGTAAGTGTTTTTCTTGGTAGTGTCTGTTCGTTTTTAAATTTTGTTTTTTTGAATATCGCGGTGCACAAGGCCATGGATATGGCAGCAACCGATGCCAAAAGCCACATGAGGCGCCGTTATGCTGCAAGATATTTGTTGCTTGCTGCGGTTTCGGCTTTGTTTTTGCAGTTTGAGTTTTTTAATATTGTGGCATTTTTTTTACCGATGTTCGTTCCCAAATTTTATCTTTTGTTTTCTGAATTAATTCAAAAGAGGAGGTGACTTGCGGTGGAAATTACTGGTGCCAAAATTCTTTTCGAAACCCCGATATTTGGCGGTATCCGGATTACTGAAACAACGGCTGTAGGCTGGGGGGTTGTTGTTGTTTTGATTGGTTTGGTCAAGTTTTTCACAAGCCGCGTTGAAAAGGTTCCAAGAGGAAAGCAGGTCTTAGCGGAAATGTTTGTGGATTTTATTTATGGCCAGGTCGAATCTGTTGCAGGGAAGAGATCTCTGGGGATTGCGCCGTATATTGGCACCATATTTTTGATGTCGATTACCAGCAGTCTTAGTGCTGTGGTCGGAGTGCGACCACCAACGGTTGACATCAATACGACCGCTGCCTGGAGTTTGGTGACTTTCTTTTTGATTGCGGCAACAAAGATTAAGGCACACGGTTTTTTTGGACATTTGAAAGAGTATCTTAACCCCCTTAACATTGTTGATGTGCTTGCTCTTCCGGTTTCGATGGCGCTAAGGCATTTTAGCAACATATTGTCGGGTTTTATTTTGATGGAACTAATTGGTTTGGCTTTGGCTGAGCTAAGTTCGCTTGCTTTGGGCGCCTTTGGAGAATATTTCCCTGTTTTTAGAGCTGGTATCCCTGCGGTTTTGTCTCTTTATTTTGATTTTTTTGGAAGTTTCATTCAGGCATTTGTTTTCATAATGTTAACAATGGTATTTGTTGGTATGGCAAGTGAAAAAAAAGAGGAACATGAAAATATTTAACATTTGTTGTTAAGCTTTTAGTTCGGCTGAGCTTTGTTAAAAGTTTATTTAACTTGAAGGAGGGTTTTGTTATGTCGATGGATCAAGCGATAGTCATGGGGGCTTCGGCTCTTGGTGCGGGAATTTCAATGTTTGGTTGTTTTGGTGCCGGTCTGGGGCAGGGTTTTGCTACAGGGAAAGCCGTGGAAGCGGTGGCAAGACAACCGGAGGCAAAGTCTGCGATTACTACAACTTTGATGATAGGTTGTGCGTTTGCGGAAACTACGTGTCTTTATGGATTTCTTGTTGCGATATTTCTGACATTCACCAATCCGTTTACGAATGCTTTGGTGGGATAATTGTTTGAATTTTGCTTGTGATTTTGGAAAAAAGGGGGTTTGAACTTGAACGAACCATTGATCGGTTTTAGGGTCCCAGAGATTTGTTTTGCTTGGATCAATCTGTTATTTCTTTTCTGGGTGGTAAAGAAATATTTCTTTAAGCCGATTAAAGCTATGATAGAACACAGAAAAGCAGAGATTAGCGGTACGTATGCTAAGGCAGACGCAACAAATGAAAAGGCAAAAAAGCTGGAAGAGGAATATAAACAAAAGTTGGCTGATGCGAAACTCGAAGCAGCTCAGATAATAAACATGGCAACGGCAAGTTCCGAAGCGAAAGCTGAAGCCATAATAGAACAGGCGAAACAAAAGGCTATGCAAATTCTTGAAAAAGCTCAGTTGCAGATTAAGAAAGAAAAAGATGACTCGCTGCGTGAAGTTTTTGACGAAGTTGCAGATGTCGTTTTGATTACGGCTTCCAAATTGCTTGAAAAAGAAATGAACATGGAAGATCACCGTGAAATCATAAATAAGGTTTTGGGAGAAATACGCACGGAGGTCAAGTAGGGAGTAGATGCAAGATGGAAGATTTGTTGTTCAGTCGTTATGCTGAAGCAATGTTTGACGTGGCAAAAAATCAAGATTTGGATGAAATCTGTTCACAGTTCAAGTTTTTGAATGAGATTGTGGGAAACAGAGAAGTTATGAATTTTTTTGCCAGTTTTTCTGTTCCGAAGCAGGAAAAATTCAAGGTTATCGACAGAATTTTTAGTAATTTCAATCCGATTGTTGTTAGTTTTTTTAAGCTTCTTATCGAAAAACTATATGTTAGGTTTTTCGGAAAGATTTGGTACAGGTTCAAGCTTCTTTATAATAACTTCAAAGGTATTGAAGAAGTGCAGGTTTTTTCTGTTGTTAAGCTGACTGAAGAGCAATTGCAAAATATTAAGGAGTCGCTTGAAAAAAAGATCAAAAAGACAGTTGAACTCGAAAACTTGCTTGATGAATCTTTAGTAGGAGGCCTTATCTTTAAATATGGTGGCAAAACGTTTGATGCAAGCTTACGAGGCCGTTTGAACAAGTTGAAATTACAAATGGCACAATAAGTGAAACAAGGCGTTAGTGGTGAAAAGTGGCAGATATAGCTGTGAGGTTGTTTTTGCTATCAGAGTGTTAGCCGGATTTTATATTGAGCAATAGTTTTACTAATGTACTATCTATTTGTGTTTGAACTATTTGTATGAGAGGAATATGGTGGAATGAATGTCGCTTAAGCCTTGTGAAACGGCCAGAGTAATTAAAAGGCAAATCATAAAATATTCCGGAAAAATCGAAGAGGTACGAGTGTTTTCGGCTGTTAAGTTAACCGAAGAGCAATTGCAAAAAATGAAAAGTATGCTTGAAGACAAACTTAAAAAATCTGTTGCGATTGAAAACTTGGTGAATAAATCTTTGATCAGTGGAGTTGTTTTGAAATATGGGGACAGTTTGCTTGATGCAAGCTTTGAATCAGCTTTGAAAAATTTGAGGTTGCAGATAGCTGAAGTAAATTTGGGTTAATTGAAGGGGTTGGTTAAGAAAATGCAACTTAAACCTGACGAAATAACCAAAATCATTAAAGATCAGATTAAAAATTATTCAAGCAAAATTGAATTATTAGACGTCGGAACTGTTATCAGTGTTGGGGACGGTATTGTCAGTATTTATGGCTTGGATGATTGTATGTCCTGTGAGTTGTTGGAATTTGAAGACGGTACTAAAGCACTGGTTTTGAATTTGGAAGAGGACGTCATTGGTGCTGTTGTTCTTGGCCCTTGTGATAATATCAAAGAGGGTTCGAGCGTCAAGCGTACGGGAAAGATTGTTTCTGTTCCTGTTGGTGAGGAGCTGATTGGACGTGTTGTTAACGCTCTTGGTCAACCGATCGACGGCATGTCTCCGATTGATGCGAGTGAGTTCAGGCCAACTGAATGTGATGCGCCCGGGATAGTCGCAAGGAGTCATGTTGATACTCCGCTCGAAACAGGAATTAAGGCGATTGATTCGATGATCCCAATTGGAAAAGGGCAAAGAGAGCTCATCATTGGAGACAGGCAGACAGGGAAAACGACAATAGCGATAGACACGATCATGAACCAAAAGGGGAAAAACGTGATTTGTGTTTATGTTGCGATTGGGCAGAAGAATTCAACAGTGGCGCAGGTTGTTGAGATGCTGAGGACTAATGGTGCAATGGATTACACGGTTGTTGTTAGTGCAACTGCCTCGGATTCTAGTGCGCTGCAATATATCGCTCCGTATACAGGGTGTACAATTGGCGAATATTTCATGGATACGGGGAAAGATGTTTTGTGCGTTTATGATGATCTTTCTAAGCATGCTGTTGCCTATAGGGCAATCTCTTTGTTGCTCAGGAAACCGCCGGGAAGGGAAGCGTATCCCGGAGACGTTTTTTATCTTCACTCAAGGTTGCTTGAACGTGCCGCCAGGATGAGCAAAGAGTGTGGTGGCGGGTCTCTTAGTGCTTTGCCCATAATAGAAACGCAAGCTGGAGATATTTCGGCGTATATACCTACAAATGTAATCTCTATCACAGACGGACAGATTTTTCTTGAATCTGAGTTGTTTTTTGCAGGGGTTAGGCCAGCTGTTAACCCCGGGGTTTCTGTGTCGCGCGTGGGGGGGCATGCGCAGATTAAGGCCATGAAAAAACTTTCAGGTACCCTTAAGTTACTTTATTCTCAGTTCATAGAATTGCAGGCGTTTTCCCAATTTGGTTCTGAGCTTGATGAAAGCACGAGAAAGAAGATTGACCAGGGAGAGAGAATCGTTGAAATTTTGAAACAAAATAATAACAGTCCGGTAAGGATGGAATGCCAGGTTATTATTATATATGCAATAATTAATCATTTGCTGGGTGATATTGCGGTCTCTGATTTGTTGCGTTTTGAAGAGGGTTTGTTTGGCTATGTGATTCAAAGTCATAACGATTTGTTGGTCTCGATTCTAACGGATGGTTTGACTGAAGAAATTGAGGAGCAAATTAAAACG
Organism: Clostridia bacterium; assembly: GCA_026001145.1. Lineage (GTDB taxonomy): Bacteria > Bacillota > Clostridia > Oscillospirales > Ruminococcaceae > BNZN01. The sequence continues at coordinate 14,081 of BNZN01000012.1, forward strand.
GCAATTCATGAATATAAGAGCATGTTTGCGGCTTAATTTGCTCGTAAAAAGGTGTGAGATCTTTTGGCGGAAGTAATGAGTGATATAAAAAGGCGAATTAAGAGCATTGAAAGCACAATAAAGATCACCAGCGCCATGAAATTAGTTTCGGCATCCAAACTTCGCAAGGCCAAAATTAAATTTGAGAGCGTAAAGCCATTTTTCGCCGAAATTTATGCGAATATGGTTGACCTTGCGTCGCGAATTGATGTGCAGCAATTGCATTATGTTCACAAACACATAGAACCAAGTAACAAGGTGCTTTATATTGTGATTGGTGGCGACAGGGGGTTGGCTGGGGGCTTTAACTTAAATCTGTTCAAAAAAGTTGTGAGAACGGTTGACAAGAAAAAGGTTGTTATTCTTCCAATCGGGAAGATTGCGATTTCGTTTTTTTGCAAGAATGGATTTGAGATTTTGAGCGAATTTTCAGGTATTAGTGAAGAGATTACACCAGAGAAAGCTTATCATATTACTGCCAAAATTTTGCATAATTATGATAGTGGTGTTTTTGACGAGATATATTTGGCTTACACTGGTTTTATGTCGACGCTTTCGCAAGAACCAATGATTAAAAAAATTCTTCCACTTGATTTTGGTAAGTCCAAACAGGGTGATTCTAGGCGTTCGTTGAATTACGATCCTGCTCCGAATGCTGTGTTTGCAGCGATTGTTCCACAATATTTTGCCGGGATGCTTTATGGTGGGATTGTTGAATCTTTTGCGGCAGAACAGGCGGCAAGAAGTAACGCAATGGAATCGGCTACTGGAAACGCCGAGGAAATTATCAACAATTTGGCCTTGAAATATAACAGGGCGCGTCAATTTGCGGTAACCAAGGAGATTATCGAGATAGTTGCGGGGGGAGCGGCTGGTCAATAAGGGAAGGAGATTATTACTGATGTCAAATGTCGGACGAGTTGTGAAGATTACTGGTCCTGTTGTTGATGTGCGTTTTACCAGAGATAAGTTGCCTAGGTTGCTTGGAGCGATTGAGCTTGAAAACAGTGGAAAGAAGATCATTTTGGAGGTTGCTGGGCACATCGGGGACGACACGGTGAGGTGTATTGCGATGAGTTCTACTGATGGTCTGAGAAGAGGAATGGATGCTTTAGATCTCGGCAAGGCTATTTGTGTCCCGGTGGGAAGAAAAACCCTTGGGCGTGTTTTTAACGTTCTTGGCAAGGCAACTGACAACAAACTGGAGCCAGAGGCTGAGGAATATTGGTCAATTCACAGGGAACCGCCCTTGTTTGAGGAACAGATGACGCATGCTGAGCTTTTGGAGACCGGAATAAAAGTTATAGACTTGATTGCGCCTTATGCCAAAGGCGGCAAAGTAGGGCTGCTTGGTGGGGCTGGTGTTGGCAAAACGGTTCTTATAATGGAGCTCATCAACAATGTAGCTCAAGAACATGGTGGAATTTCTGTTTTTGCTGGTGTAGGAGAAAGAACAAGAGAGGGCAGTGAGCTTTATAATAGCATGGTCGAAACGGGTGTCATAAAGAAAACGGCAATGGTTTATGGTCAGATGAATGAGCCGCCAGGCGCAAGGATGCGGGTGGCGCTTTCGGGTCTTACTATGGCGGAATATTTCAGAGATAAGCAGCACCAGGATGTTTTGTTGTTTGTTGATAACATTTTCAGATTCACTCAGGCAGGATCTGAGATTTCTGCATTGCTTGGCAGAATGCCTTCGGCAGTTGGGTATCAACCCACACTTTCAACTGAGATGGGTGCTTTGCAGGAACGTATTACTTCCACAAAGAATGGTTCGATCACCTCGGTTCAGGCGGTATATGTGCCTGCCGATGATCTCACCGATCCAGCTCCAGCAACCACTTTTGCTCATCTTGATGCAACAACTGTGCTTTCTCGTCAGATTGCTTCTCAGGGAATTTACCCGGCAGTTGATCCATTGGATTCGCATTCGAGAATGTTGACGAAAAGTGTGGTTGGGAATGAGCATTATGAGGTTGCAAGAGAAGTTCAAAAAACCCTTCAACGTTATAGGGAATTGCAGGACATTATTGCAATTTTGGGAATAGACGAGCTTTCTGACGAAGATAAATCAACGGTTTTTAGGGCAAGAAAGATTCAGCGGTTTCTCTCTCAGCCTTTTTTTGTGGCCGAGGCCTATACCGGGATGCTTGGCAAGTATGTGCCGCTTAAAGAGACCGTTCGTGGGTTCAAGGAGATTTTAGAAGGGAAGCATGATGACTTGCCTGAATCTGCATTTCTGTTCGTTGGAACGATTGAAGAAGCAGTTGAAAAAGCCAAAAAGGAAACATAAATAAGGAAGTGTAAATTATGGCTGGATTTAACCTGAGAATTCTAACTCCAACCAGGGTTGCCTTTGATGGCTTGGCGAAAAGTGTGTCATTCAGAACAACTGAAGGGGAAGCGTGTGTTTTGAATGGGCATGAGGATTATGTTGCTCCTCTTGCGGTGGGCGCCGTGAGAATTGAAACAGAAAATGGTGAAAGAAAACTTGGATGCTCTTCATATGGTTTTGTTAATGTTTTAAGCAGTAATGTTAGTATTTTTTTAATAACATTTGAATTTGTGGAAGAAATTGATGTTGCTCGTGCCACCGAAGGAATGCAAAAAACGAGCGCCATCATAGCTGAAGGTGCAACTGGCGACGAATTGATGGATGCCAAGGCAAGGCATGAGCGTTGCAAGATGCGTCTGAAAGTAGCTAAGCTTTCCAGCTAATAGTTGCAGTTTTGAAGGAGAAATTTATGGATATGACATGGATATGGTTGGCAGTTATGATTGTTGCTTTTATTGTTGAAGTGGTTACAGTACAGATAGTTGCGATTTGTTTTGCATTTGCCGCATTAGTTGCTCTTGTTTTTGAATTGGTTTGGCCGTCGATGTCGATCTATGTGCAATTTGTTACCTTCGTGTTATCTACTTCAATAATGTTGGTGTTTACTAGACCGATTGTGAAAAGGATGATGAGCTTTCCCAAAGAAGATACCAATCTGGGTAGATATATAGGGAAAACCGGGAAAGTAATCACAGAAATAAACAACTCTTTAGGTGAAGGGCAAGTTTATGTTGCTGGGATGGTTTGGAGCGCAACGTCCCGTGATGGCACTGTGATAAGTGTTGGTCAAAGTGTTGTTATAAGAGATATTGTTGGCGTGAAAGTAATTGTTGATGTTAAAACAGAAAGGTAGAGATTAAAAAATGATAGATGCTACTATGATTTTTTTCGGGTTGATTATTGGTGGTTTGCTGGTGATTGCGGCTAGCATTAAAATTGTCCCGCAAGCGTATGCATATGTTGTTGAGCGATTGGGAGCTTATTACACGACTTGGGAAACGGGGTTTCACGTTTTAATTCCTTTTGTTGATAGGGCTTCGACAGTTGTGTGTCTGAAGGAACAGGTTGTGGATTTTCCGCCACAGGCCGTGATAACGCGTGATAACGTTACCATGCAGATTGATACTGTAATTTATTTTCAGATAACCGATCCGAAGCTGTATGTGTATGGGGTGGAGGAGCCGATTTCAGCGATAGAGAACCTTTCAGCAACAACTTTGAGAAACATAATAGGTGATCTTGAACTGGACCACACCTTAACATCAAGGGATGTTATAAATACAAAAATACGAATTATTTTGGATGAAGCAACAGATGCGTGGGGAATCAAGGTGAATCGAGTTGAGCTTAAGAATATCTTGCCACCACGTGAAATTCAGGACGCGATGGAAAAACAAATGAAGGCTGAACGTGAAAGAAGAGCCAAAATCCTGGAGGCCGAAGGCGAAAAACGAAGTGAAATTTTGATTGCAGAAGGGCACAAAGAAGCGGTGATTCTTAAGGCTGATGCGGCCCGTGAAACCAAAATCAGAGAGGCTCAAGGAGAAGCTGATGCAATTCGTTTGGTGCAGAGAGCTTATGCAGACAGCCTGAAAATGCTAAACGAGACCGAGCCGACAAAGGCTGTGATTGCGCTCAAAAGCTTGGAAGCTTTTGAGAAGGCTGCGGACGGCAAGGCAACGAAAATCATTATTCCGTCGGAGATGCAGTCGATGTCTGCTTTGACCGTGGCGCTAAGAGAATCCTTGGTTGAAAATTCGAATTTGGCGCAATAAAAAGGGAATTGATAAAAGATGAAAAAGACGTTGCTGAGCGTTCTTTTGTGCTTTGCTTGTGTGTCTAATGTGGTCAGTGCTGCTCACAAAAACACACCAAAACCTTATTTTTGGAACTTAACCCCAGACGAATTTATGGAAATTAACCCGTGGGGCTCTATGGATAGGGACTATTGGTACCACTGGTATACCAAGCACCCAGAGCAGAAACCTGCCGATTATGAGATGATACCTGGTGTTGGCATAAATCCTGGGGCGAAAGAATTTATAAAACTTAATCCTGACATTCCGGAAAAAATAAAACAAAAGATGCTCAAAAAAAGTAAAAAGAAGCGTCATCGAGCAAGCAAGAATAGGAACCAACGAGCGCGCAAACATAAACGGCGCGGGAACCGGCGCGCGCGACATCGCAAAAACACAGCCACAACAAAATAAGGAGCGATAAAAAACGAACCTCCTGATGCAATTTTCTTGCGAGACGGAGGAACGTTTTTTGTTTTCTCTTTTGTTGACCAACCCTGAAATCAATTTTGGTTAGTCTTTTTCGACTGGTTCTGCGTGATCGCCTTTTTTCTGTTCGCTGCGTTGTTCTTCGGTATGATCTCTTTGTCTTCGGGCGCGATTTCTTTCTCTGGGACCTCTGTCATAGCACCTGTGCCTTGGTGGTCGGCATTCACTAAACCTATGAATGCCATTTTTCATTTCGTGATTGACATTAAAAAGCATGCAAAACGTAAGAATGCTAAAAGCCAGATTTGCCCCAACCATTAAATGCAGATATTTGCATCGAGATTTTGGGTTGCATCCGGAGCTTTCTGTTACCTCTTCGATTTTGTTGGGTTCACTCATAATATTTCCCCCCACGAATTTAAGTTTATTGTATATTTCACACTATGTGATTTATGATATCATAGAAAATGGAGTTTGTCTACCTTTGATTTAAAATTCTCGAAACAAATGCTATCCCTATCGTTGCCACTACAAAACATACCGTTTCTGTATTTTGCACAAAATATCCTAAAATTTGTAAATATTTATCGTAAATTTAGATTATTGCACTAAATTAACTATTGTGCGAGAATAGGATTGACATGCCAACAGTATTATGATAAACTTATGGAGATAAGGAATTAATTGGCTCAAAATGGGGAGGGAAGATATTCGGGATGACCGGCAAGAAAAACTTGGCGTGGTTGCTTTGCACGGCGGCTTTGGCAACCACTGTGCTTTGGGTACCAACAGTATCAGCTGAATCAAAAAATGTGTTTCTTGCAGGAGCAAAAAATCTTAGGATGTCAATGAAAACTGTGGAAGATAATGTGTGTGCAATGTCAAATTTCTTAAAGAAACGCGCAGATGCTTGTTTAGAGACTTATGAAAAACCAACAGAAGAAGAAAAAGCTTTGGTTGAGCAACTCCCTGTGGCGCATTGCAATTTGGTGAATTCTCTTGATCTGTGTCGTATCCCTAATGATTGCTCTTTCGAGAGTTTCGGGATTTTAGCGGAGCGTGCCGACATATTTCATCTCTGACTGGTCGATATTGTTCCCATTCTGGATGACCTGAGGCAATGCGCTGACAATGTTGGCTGCAAACTTTTAGCTTCGGCGATAGAGAAATGCAAAAAAGACGTGTTGCAACAAGATGATGATTTGCAAGATGACATTGCGCGTAATGATGCGGCGCAGTTTGGAATTCAGCAAGGGGAATCATGTTAGGATAAATGTATATTTGCGTAAGGAGCATGGAGGAGAAGAGCTGAGTGGGTTTGGTTGCTAAATTTTAGAAAGGATGTGTTTTTATGAATTGCAAAAAAAGATTGCAAAAAGCATTGTGCATAGCTCTCGTGGTAGCAAGTGTTTTTTCAATGATTACGCCAGTCTCTTGTGCTGGAAGTCTAAATTTGTTTAAACAAGAGAACGGATTTTGGGGAGTAGAAGTGACTTGTGATGCGAAAAATTCAAAACATAATAACGTAGGTGGTGACAGGTGGAATTATAAAGACCGTTATGTGATCTCTTTGTTGGAAGAAAAGAACAAAGAAGCAACAGGTGCCATAGATTTATGGACGAAAAATGTACCGCTAGGATTCTGTATGCACTGGCAGGCACGTGAAGCGGGATCTTCACAGGGGCATCATCAAAAATCTTGGATAGTTATTGTTCCAAAGGGGGTGTCAGTTTTTGATGCACTTGCTCAAGCAAATCCCTCTCTAAGGAGACATCTAGACAGATGTAATCAGATACCAACGCGTTGTCGATGCGGAACGGAAATGTGGACAGAAAGTGCGATGAAACATGTGCCGATTTGTGCCAATCAAGTTCTCCTTCCGCAGCATTCTATAGGTGGAGGAACAATCAGCACGATCGAGATTGATGTTATAGGAAGACATACGCTCACGGCTCGTGCGGTTTTTGAGGCCCAAGAGAGGGCTACACGGCACGCTAGCATGGACAGAGCTGTTCAACAAGCCCTCACTGCTGCGCAGAATAGCATAACGAGGGCTATTACCCTGCCAAAAGGGCCCTATAGAGTATTTGTTCCCAAAAACCGTTTGGAACCAGGCCCAGAGTACGATATTGTGAATGGCTTGCTTGGCATGAATCGTGATGTTTTTTTACGTGCACTTAAGTTGACAAAAGGTGTCGCGATGGTGCGTGCTCTGTTTGGAAGCTGCCAGGAGGCGCTTTTGTGGCGATCCCATCATTTTGCGCAAAAGATTCTAAGGGTGGTTTTGCCAAAAAATACAGGATACGAAAGCAGCAGGCGAGAATCTCTATATAATCTATACACGCGTGAGTTTCGATGGTTGCAGCAAGCAATTAATTCGAAACTATTAAGAGTGGATTCGATAAAGCGCACAGATTTCGCTGCATGCCAAGCGGCAGACGATGCCGAGCGAGCATGCGGCTTGGAGAACGCAACCAATACTGATTGGCAAAAAACAATAATCTCACATGTATTAAATATGCTTAAAAGTTTGAATGCAACGAATGGTGCTGCAGTTAGCGTACGGGAACAAAATGCAAGAGCCATCACAAAATGGGAAGCGGGCAGCAACAAGAACATAGAGTCATTCATAGAACAAGCACAGGGAATTTGTGAGAACATGGTGGGAACTGCCGTTGAACAAAAACTGCAACAAACGGCGAGTGATTACGTGTACAACGGAACCGCAGGCGTTTTTGCTTTGAATCCTACTATCTGTTGGGAGAAAAATGCTTATTGCATGCACTACACAAACGAAAAACTTATCACCTTGTTGTTCCACATACTTGCACGCAAGCATGTGGACGAATTCTTAAAGGGAAACGCCATTGTGATTCTTCTTCCGAAAGCAAATGACGAATGAACTAAGCATGAACAACGTGACAGTTAAGTTGGGAACCATTAAAGAAGCCAATTCATAGAAAACATCTTGGGACCACCGTTCTGAGGTGTTTTTTGTGTTATTTAATATCTCAAGCAAATTTGAATTTCTATTTGACATGGCAAATAGCTTGTGGTAACATCATATACGGGAAATAAACTGTTTGATGATTATGAGACTATGGATAGTGGTGATTGTGATGATTTATTCACACAAAGTTGAAAATATGTATTGTGTAGCGAGGGGGCCTGACCACAAAGCGGCACCGATTCCGCAAGAAGGGAATTGGCAGGAAGTTAAAGAAGTTTCGGATATTTCGGGACTTTCTCACGGCGTTGGGACCTGTGCTCCGCAACAAGGTGCTTGCAAACTTACTCTTAATGTTAAGAGTGGAATTATTCAGGAAGCTTTGATTGAGACGATTGGTTGTTCCGGAATGACGCATTCTGCGGCAATGGCAGGGGAAATTTTGCAGGGCAAGACTATCCTGGAGGCATTGAACACCGACCTTGTTTGTGATGCAATCAATGTGGCGATGCGCGCGATTTTTGAGCAATTGATTTATGGTCGGACTCAAACGGCGTTTTCTGAGGGCGGGTTGCCGATTGGTTCTTCGTTTTCAGACCTGGGAAGCGAAGGTAGATCTAAAGTGGGAACTGTGTTTGGGACAAAAAAGAATGGTGTTAGGTATCTGGAAACAGGTGAGGGATACATTATTGATTTGGCGCTTGATGAGAGAAGCGAAGTAATTGGGTATAAGTTTGTCGACATGGGGAAGATGTTGAGGGATATACGGGGTGGTACCCGCCCGGATGATGCGTTTGAAAGCAACTTGGGTACATACGGACGTTATCATGAAGCTTCGAAATATATAGATCCGCGGGAGGAGTAAGTTTTATGGTTGATTTTGAAGGGCAAGAAATGAGAGCGTCATCAATAGAAAGTTGCTTGAAAGAGACCGGTTTTGCCAGTTTGGAAGAGGCAAATGAGCTTTGTTTGACGCGTGGCATTGACGTGAAAAAAATAGTTAAGGGGATTCAGCCGATTGCTTTTGAGAATGCGGTTTTTGCGTATGTTTTGGGGACGGCTATTGCGCTGAAAAAAGCTGTGGACATCTGTGATGCCGCGAGGTGGATTGGAGTTGGGTTGCAGGCTTTTTGTGTGCCAGGTTCC
>BNZN01000013.1 GCA_026001145.1 Clostridia bacterium
AAACTGCTCTGGGAGAAGGTTTTTCCACAAAAAGCACCACTTTGTTCTGATTTTGATGCATTTACCTTGGCAGAAAAATTTGATTTAAATGGTAGCAGTATAAAATCAATTGCGGTCCTGGCAGCATATTCAGCTGCTGGCAAAAATGAGGAGATAACAATGAATTTGATTCTCGATGCAGTAAGATATGAATGTCAAAAACTTGGAAAGATCGTTCCAGCCGAAATTTTTGATCTTTAGTTAAGTGAGGAGGCGATATAGATTAACGCATTGGCATTTTTCAGGAACATTTTGGGTTTGAGAAAGGGGATGACAAAAAAACAGAAAAAATTGCTAGAGAGCCTTGATAACGAATTTTTTACTAATGTTCACTTTCTGATGGAAAAATGCACATCTTGGAACAATAGCGAATCTGTTTATTACTTAAGCGCATTGGAAAAAGGATTTGAACGGGAGAAACAGAAGATTTTGAAAGGTTAAGCAGGTGCTAAATAAATTATTTTAAGGGGGAGTTTTTATGGGATTGTTTGACAGTATAAAAGGGCTTGCATCCAAAGCATGGGGAGGCATAAAAAGCGCAGGGTCTAGTGCATTGTCCAGCGCAATGTCAAAAGCAAAAGAAATTGGAGGCAATGCATTTTCAGCAGGAAAGGAGGCATTCGGTTCTGGCAACATTTTCAGTGGTGGTATAGGCGGGCTTATGAAAAGAGGCCGAAGTGCGCTGAGCGCCGGATGGGATAGCGCAAAAGGTGGCATTAACGAAGCAACCGGCGGACACTTTAGTGGTGGACTTGATGAGCTGGAGAAATTCGGAACGAGCACTCTAGATAAAGCGCAAGAAAAAGTAGGTGAATTTGGCAACAGTAAATATGGCGGAATGTTAGACAGCGTAATGAAAATGGTAGCTTAACAACCGCAAAACACAGCGAAGTTTAGATATTTTGAATGTCTTTTGAATCACACAGTTTCGAAAAAGTGCTTTTCGTGACTGTGTGTTTTTTTGTTGCGTAATTCCTTGACTACCGAAAAAGAAGCAAGTGATTGAAAAATAAAAAATGAAAATATTCAGAATTTATTATATTTATATCGCTATTTTACTGTATTGTTTTGTTTTGTATATACAAAATGCAGAAACATTGATGGGGTTACAAGAAACGAATCGTTAGAACACAGCCCCCGAGAAAACAAAATGCTATTTTTTTGTGTTAAGTGTGATTAATAATTCGTATAATTAAAAAAAATTGTTCAATAAGCCTATATACAGGTGCGCATGGATTTGATATAATCTAAAACAATATTGGTGTCGGAAATTAATCAATTTCACTTAAGGAGAAAGAAGCGTGGTTGCTTATGAATGACTATTGTAAAGCGAAAAGATCCATCATAGGTGTTGTCATCGGTTTGTTTGTCTTTGCAGAGATGTACGTACCTACTCACGCTGTATTGTTTGGCTGTTGCAACTGTTGTGAGGAAGATTTTTCACCAGAGGAGCTCACTGAAAAAATTTCAGAGGTCAATCACCACTTTGAGCGCTATAAAATTTCAATAGAAAAAGCCAGAGAGATCTGTCCCCAAGCGGTGAAAAGTGAATTGGAGCGAAGATTTATGGCATATGGCTCTAAGCTTGAAACATATCTGCTTTCTGATGTTTCCCATTTTTATATCCTGCATGCGCATTCCATGTTAGACCTTGATAAGCATTGTGTGTACTTTATTATGGGGCCTGATAGATATGCATACCAAGAGATTCCTCCAGATTCCTATGAAATCGCGTCAAATTCCTGTGAAATCTCGGAACAAGAAGTTAAACCTTCGGAAAGACGCCCATCAATTTCACCTACTGCTTCCTCCTCTCATTGCCGTTTGCTTACCTATGTGTCATCCACGTATTCAATAACGGAAGAAGAAGAAAACGACGACGACAGGTCCATTTTTTCGCCCTTAAGTTCAGCTCAACTTAAATTGGCAAAAGTTATACCGTCATCTTCACCCAGACATTCCGTTTCCTTCTCACTTGCCAACCCCCCATTTTCTCCTCCAACCGAATCATGCTCATCTTCTCCCGATCCTTCAGAATCATTATCCCTACCCAAGGATTCTTCCTCTCCCGTATCTTTATCTCCTTCATGCTCACGTTCGACTTTTCCCCAACCTTTGTTTGAACAGTTGCACCCAACTTTGCCCCAGAATACATCTGAACATTCACGCACATTTTCCCTTTCATCTTCATTATCTTCATTTCCATTTTCGTCCAGATCTTCCCCTTCATTTTCACCCCGACCTTCAATGTCTTCAAATTCGTTGGCTGGAAAACCTACAATTCGAGTCAGGATGAAATTGCCGGAACACCAAAAAATTGATTTAGGTGGTTTCACTTGGAATCCACCCTTTGGAAATATTAATCCGCTCGAAGGGCTTATCATTCTTTGCGGCAACACAGATTTGGTTAACAAGACATGTAACGGGAATCTAGAAAGTAGTTTTTGGGGACCTGTGGGACCAGGTGGTCTCATTTACACTGAGCACAATCACAGTTGGGTTCGCCCCGGAGATCTCATAACAACGGCTGATAAGCTCATGAAAGGAGCAAAGAGGATGAGAGAAAAACTAAAAAAACGCTTTAATCTTCCAGATCTTCTTCGCACGGGGAAAGCATAAATCTTCTTCGCACTGGTAAAGGGACTGTAATTCAAATTTTTAAGGAGGAAAGAACAATGAACAAAAGAAATTTTTGCAGAACACTGGTTTTGGTTTTGGCAACTTCATGTGGAGTTTCGGGGTTGGCCCCGATTTGTTTGGCGGATGAATATGAGCATTTGTTGATGACCGATGCAGATGTGCAAGCGCTCATAGATAATCCAGAGTCTACCATGCCACAATTTCTGAAAGATAGACTTGCTAAAGGCCTTACTAAAGATAAACTTGCTAAAAAACAGCTTGTTAAGGAAGCGGAACCAGAAAACGTATACTGCATTACAAAGTTTGGTGATATGCAAATATTAAAATATCACGCTAAGCCTAACCAACCTAATATTTATATAATTCGAGGTGATATAGACATGCATGGAATCGAATGGAATCCACCGTACAGGGAGTGGAACCCGTTTGAAGGTTTTTTACTTTTCGAAAAAGGTGCAATACTAAGAAACAAAACAGTTGTTGCTGATGGAGAAGGAAGCTTTTTGGGAGTTATGGGTGCAAATGGTTACGTATACAATGAAAATGATGGAACTCTGACAAAAAGTGGGCGGCTTACGCAAGTAGCACTTCCTGTTCTTAGACCAGTTCTTAAAAAAGTTCCATTTTTTTGTTGTTGCTGTGGCGGCTCAAGCATAGAAGAGGAAAATGCACAATAGATCCCCACATTTCACACACAGAGGCAGCCGCTTGCACTTGCAGGCGGCTTTCCTTTGTGCTTCCAATTTAATTCCCCAAAAAACGTTATCAAAACGCCATGTCAATCGCAAAAGAACATAACAATGCACGTAATCAGGAAAATTGCACATTTACTATTGAATATCTATCCTCAATACGATTGCCATTCGGACTACGCAACATAAGCGGATCATTCCCACTTGTGTTAAACGGCAGCTCTATCTTCACCAAAGTTCCCTCATTTTCCTTTGAGTCAATCCACAATCGGCCCTCGTGAAGTTCCACTATATATTTTACCAAAGCCAAGCCAAGTCCTTGAGAATAAGGCTTGTTGCCATTACTCCCCGAATAATATGCTATTGTTGTTTTTTCCAACACCTTTTTACTCATGCCTATTCCGAAATCTTTTATCAATATGCAAAATAATCCCTGTTCGTTATTAACATCCACAGAAATTTCAATTGAATTTCCCTCTTTTGTGTATGTGCAGGAGTTAACAATGACATTCACTAAGGCCAGAGTCATTTTTTTGCTGTCCAAACCAACGAATACTCGGCGGGAACAAGATTTAAAAGCAATTGTCAACCCCTTTGACTGGACTAATTCAGAACATTCATCGACCAACGCCGCAATAAAATCATTAATTTCAACTATGCCGAGTTCCAGTCCATGTATCCCAGCACTATATTTTGCAACATCTAGGAAATTCATTAAACTTCGGAGCAAATGCCTGCAGTTGTCATCAATCGCATCCAACTGTTTACAGATGTCATGTTCTCCAAATCTATTCATATTTTTCAGTTTCTCACTCAACGCTTCCGTAATGTTTGCTATTCTGCTTATCGGAAAACGAAACTGGAAAGAAAACGTACTCAAAATATCCTCTACATCATTATTTTCAACAATTTTAGCGACTCCTGGCGACATAATAAACTCTAGCATGTAATAAGTATTGTTGTCATCAATAACTGGCAGAATGCGCACTTTATATCTGATGCCAGTTGCAGGAATGCTGCATTCCAAAATGAACGGCTCTCCCTCTTTTATTTCTTTAAATTTAATTGAATTTTCACCCAAAACAAATGCTGTTGCCCCTACTTTTTGTCCAAAAATATTTTCGTAACTTTGGTTCAACCAGAATATCTTAAATTTTGCATCAACTAACGCCATCGGATTGTGAGCGGTTAAGCTTACTAAATTTAAAGCTGATTCTAAATTCTTTGAAATCATGGTTATTTTTTCCTCTTCTTAAGATACACATTTCATATTAATATTATATCATTTTTATAATATGGTCAAATATATCTCTTGAATAGCCGAATATATTCATAACATTTTTGTATAATTGTTTACATTTCTGGTAATTGCTGGATATTATAGTCTAGTTGTATCTTTATTCATACGCTCAAAAGTATGATATAATGTGAAGAGGAAAGCCTAAACGGAGGGAAATCATGCCGCAAAAAGACATAGTAATTAAGGGTGCAAAAGATAACAATTTAAAAAGTGTAAGTCTATCTATTCCAAGAGATAAGTTAATTGTTTTCACCGGGGTTTCAGGGTCAGGCAAATCGTCACTAGCGTTTGACACAATTTATGCCGAAGGTCAAAGAAGATACATCGAGAGCCTATCTTCATATGCAAGGCTATTTTTGGGGCAAGCTGAAAAACCAAACGTCGAACTGATTGACGGGCTATCGCCAACCATTTCAATCGATCAAAAAACAACCTCACACAATCCCAGATCAACGGTTGGTACAATAACCGAGATATATGATTATCTAAGGCTTCTTTATTCCCGAATCGGAGTAGCACACTGTTATGTTTGCGGCAAAGAAATTCACCATCAAACAATAGATCAAATGGTAGATCAAATTTTTGTCGTTGCTGCCGACAAAAAAATTCAGATAATGGCGCCACTTGTTAAAGGCGAGAAAGGCACGCACAAAACCATTTTGTCTGATGCTCAGAAAAGTGGGTATATACGTGTCAGGATAGATGGCCGCATTTTCGATCTTGATGAAGAAATCAAACTGGAGAAAAACAAGAAACACACGGTCGAAATAATAATAGACCGTCTGGTTGCCAGAAATGACTTAAGACCAAGAATTACCGAGGCGCTTGAACATGCTTTCAACCTCAAGACCTCCTCTGTTGTCATCAGCATTATGGATGAAGTGGATTATCATGATATCTCTTTTGCGAAGGATTATGCTTGCCCGGAACACAATGTCTGTATCGAAAAGCTTGAACCTCGGATGTTTTCGTTTAACAATCCGTTTGGCGCATGCCCAGATTGCACGGGTCTTGGATCGTTGTTAAAGGTGGCACCTGACATGATAATTCCAAACAAAGCACTCAGCATCAACGAAGGCGCAATCAAAGCTTCTGGCTGGGTTTTTGCAACCGGCGGCATGGCTAATACATATTTTGAGGGGCTTGCAAAACACCTTGGGTTTTCTCTTAACGTGCCCGTTTCTGAGTTATCGCCCGAAGTGGTAAATGCCATTCTTTATGGTACAAAAGAAAAGATTCCGTTTTACAGACAAATAGGCGGGAATTTGATCCCTTTTGTTGGAAAATTCGAAGGGGTTATCAACAATATAGAGCGCAGATTTAAAGAATCGACGAGTGATTTGGTCAAAGATGAACTCAGAAAATATATGCGAGAAGTCAGTTGCCCAACTTGTAAAGGAGCTCGCCTTAAAAATGAAGTGTTGGCGGTAACAGTTTGTGGCAAAAACATCGGTGAGTTCTGTGATATGTCAGTCAAAGAATCCCTTTTATTTATGGATGAACTCAAACTAGCCTCAAAAGATTTGCTAATTGCCGACCGAATAATCAAAGAGATTAAGAGTAGGCTCACCTTTTTGCAGAACGTCGGACTCTCGTATTTAACTCTTGCACGCTCAGCTGCAACAATTTCGGGCGGCGAAAGCCAAAGATTGCGGCTTGCCACCCAGATTGGCGCTGGTCTCGTTGGAGTAATATATATACTTGATGAACCAAGTATCGGACTTCACCCCAGAGATAATGACAAACTCATCGCAGCACTCAAAAACCTGAGAGATATCGGAAATACCGTTATAGTTGTTGAACACGACGAGGAAACCATGTATGCAGCAGATCATATTGTTGACATAGGGCCAGGCGCAGGAGTGAACGGCGGCGAAATCGTTTGTCAAGGGACTATTGAGGAAATTAAGGCCTGCAAAGATTCATTGACCGGTTCTTATCTTAGCGGAACAAAAAAGATACCCATTCCAGCAACTCGGAGATCAGGCAATGGAAAGCATATCAAGATTTGGGGCGCCTCAGAAAACAATCTCAAAAATATAGATGTTTCCATCCCACTCGGCAAGTTCGTTGCAATCACCGGAGTTTCTGGTTCTGGTAAAAGCACATTAATTAACGGAATTTTATATAAGGCACTATATAGTGCGCTTAACAAGTATGATATTTCACCGGGAAAGCACAAAAAAATCGAGGGACTTAGCAACATAAAAAAAATAGTAAACATCGACCAATCACCAATCGGACGCACACCACGTTCAAATCCAGCGACCTACACAGGGACGTTTACAGACATTCGTGCATTATTTGCCGAAACGGTTGACGCAAAGACCAAAGGTTATGGTATGGGCAGATTTTCTTTTAATGTCTCTGGCGGCAGATGTGAAGCTTGTTCTGGTGATGGAATAATAAAAATTGAAATGCACTTTTTGCCGGATGTTTTCATTCCATGTGAAGTTTGTCTCGGCAAAAGATATAATCAGGAAACTTTAACAGTAAGATATAAAAACAAAAATATCTATGACGTTTTGGAAATGACCGTCGAAGAAGCTCTGAGCTTTTTCGAAAACATCCCTAAAATAAAGCGCAAAATGCAATGTCTGTTTGACGTTGGCCTAGGATATATCAAACTTGGACAACCTGCAACCACGCTTTCGGGAGGTGAGGCTCAGCGTGTGAAACTTGCAACTGAACTTTCAAAACATTTCACAGATTTAAATTTATATCTTCTTGACGAACCAACGACAGGCCTTCATGTTGCTGATGTTGACCGATTGATTACTGTGCTGCATAAACTTGTAGACAGTGGAGCCACAGTGCTCACTATAGAGCACAATCTTGATGTGATAAAAAATGCAGATTATATAATTGACCTTGGGCTCGAGGGCGGAGACTTGGGCGGAAACGTTATTTGTCAGGGGACCCCTGAAAAGATAGCTGAGTGTGGTTTTTCATATACCGGACAATACCTGAAAAAATACCTGACTTGAAACGGAACGAGATTAATTTGTCGAATTTTGTCGAAAATTTATTGCCGAAAACGCTTTACATTTGAATATTTATGTGGTAGGATATGCATATTAATTCCTTTATTAATCATTTACTTCCCCAATAACACTGGACACGTCGGGACAGGTCGCCGGCGTGTCCGTCTTTTGTGTTTCTCATTTCTGTTGGCTCCACAACTCCACTCCTGTGGTTTGCCAAGGACAACAAATCAGTCTCTGAATCGCAAACAATAAAGCAATTCGCTGCGGTAACACAGCAAATTGCTTCTTAAATCCGTCACATATCACATTCATCTTCAAAAAACAACTTTATCGAGGTTCAATAAGCAACTTAACGGCCGTCCTCTCTTCGCCATCAATCAAAACATTTGTAAAAGCAGGGATACATATCACATCAACTCCGGTTGGCGCCAAGTACCCTCTTGTTATCGCCACTGCTTTTATGGCTTGATTTGCAGCTCCAGCCCCAACAGCTTGCACCTCCACCTCTCCTCTTTCTCTTATGGCTCCTGCTATCGCACCTGCTACTGCATTTGGACTAGACTTTGCTGAAACTTTGAGTATCTCCACTTCAAAATGCCTCCCCCTAAATCTATTCGGAAATATAACACGTCAATGGTACTCTATTTTTAGCGTTCTTTCAAGTACTAATTTGCAACTCCATTCTTTCCGCAGAACGTCCTTAATTTTGGGCAATGTATTATATTTTTAATCTTAAATTGACTAATTTGTGTTGTTATGCCACATTTTTCATAACTGTTGTCAACTCTGAATATGCACTGCTCCCAAGGCTGGCGCGCCTTTCTTCCAACCATTTGCGTTCTTACCCCCGCAGCCAAATGAAACATTTTTGTGAATTATTAGTTTATTTTTATTGATGCGAGGCATCATTTCAGTAAGTTTTCAACAATTTTACTGACAAGCCTCATGTCGGCGTGAGATTTGAGTTCGGTCGGCAGATTTTTCATAATTAACCCTTTATCTTTTACCAGAGGTTCGGATATCTGAAGATTAAACAGTGTTTCTTTAAGCACTTTTTCAATTTCTGATTCACTCATCAACTGAGGCGCAAACTCGGAATAAATTGCTATTTTAAAATTGCATTCATCAATCAAATCCTGCCTGCCATCAGCCGTTTCGAGGGTCTCTTTGACCTGTTTAATCTCTTTCATAACCACGGCATTTTCTTCTGCCTCCGTAAGCTCTTCGCGTTTATCAATAAATTTAGCCTTTAGTGCCGAAAGTAACAGTGAAAGAGCTTCTTTTCTTGGCATGTTTTTCTCCTTAAGGGCTTTCATCATCTCTGCTCTGACCACATTTATCTTAGACATAAACATCCTCCTCACAAAAATTATAGCAACCCAAATAACATCAGGTTGCCATTTTTTGACTTTTCCTCTTGGCTAAGCTATTTCTTTGCTTTCCAAACATTCCGGAATTCGAAACAAACTCGCCTTCTCGTACCTTTCTTGCGTTTTGGCAACTCGCTTTTCAAGAAACAAACCGGGAGGGACTTGCGATTTTCCCTCCCGGACCTTCCCTTGAAACGCTTTTTCCAGAGTTCAAAGTTGTTTGCTATGAAATTTTTTCAACGACAAGGAGAGAGGATTGTGAATACTTCTCTCTGGCTTGCTTTTTTAAAATGCTTCTTTCCAGAGTCTTATGAACTAACCGACACAACAACCCCAGATCCAACGGTACGGCCACCCTCACGAATGGCAAAACGAAGACCTGCTTCGATTGCAACCGGCGTAATAAGCTCAACATCGATCTCCACGTTATCGCCAGGCATACACATTTCAACACCAGACGGCAGACTAACAACGCCCGTAACATCGGTTGTTCTGAGGTAAAACTGTGGCCTGTAGTTGTTGAAGAACGGCGTATGTCTTCCACCTTCCTCTTTCTTCAGGACATAAACCTGACCTTTAAACTTAGTATGCGGTTTTATTGAGCCCGGTTTGCAAAGAACCTGTCCACGCTGAATGTCGGTTCTCTGAATTCCGCGCAACAAAACGCCAACATTATCCCCAGCTTCTGCATAATCAAGAATTTTTTTGAACATTTCAACGCCGGTCACTGTTGTTTTTTGGTTATCCTTAATTCCAACCAATTCAACCTCTTCGCCAACCTTAATTTGTCCACGCTCAACCCTGCCGGTTGCAACGGTTCCGCGTCCAGTAATTGTAAAAACATCCTCAACGGGCAACAAAAACGGAAGATCCTTTTTGCGCTCTGGAGTTGGAATGTAATCATCAACGGCCTTCATCAACTCCAATATGGGTGCATAAGTCGCATCATTTGCATCTGTCGAAGTTGATTCTAACATCTTAAGAGCAGAACCCTTAATTATAGGCGTAGTATCACCCGGGAAATCATAACTCGTCAACAAATCTCTAATTTCCATCTCTACCAAATCCAAAAGTTCAGGATCATCAACCTGATCAATTTTATTCATAAACACAACGATATGCGGCACGCCAACCTGCCGCGCAAGCACAATATGCTCACGTGTCTGTGGCATCGGACCATCCGCGGCAGAAACCACCAAAATCGCACCATCCATTTGAGCAGCACCTGTGATCATGTTTTTGACATAATCGGCGTGTCCGGGGCAATCAACATGCGCATAATGCCGCGCATCAGTTTGATATTCAACATGCGTCGTATTAATCGTTATTCCACGTTCTCTTTCTTCTGGCGCTTTGTCAATTGTGTCATAAGCCCTTGCTTCAGCTTTTCCCTGAAAAGCCAAAACCTTCGTTATTGCTGCAGTAAGTGTTGTTTTACCATGGTCAACGTGACCAATCGTTCCAATATTCACATGTGGCTTATTTCTTTCAAACTTTTCCTTTGCCATCTTTTTTCCTCCCTATAAATAATAATTTTTAAGTTCTTAATCTTTAAGTTTTAACTTTTAGTTTTATTGCTGATTATACTTTCTGAAACGGATTTTGGAGCTTCAATATAATGACTCGGTTCCATCACGTATTGCCCTCTCCCCTGAGTTCTGGAACGCAGATCTGTTGAATAACCAAACATTTCAGAAAGTGGAACAAATGCATTTATCTGATTAGCGCCATTTCGAGTTTCCATTCCTTGGATCTGCCCACGTCTTGAATTAAGATCACCCATAACGTCGCCCATATATTCTTCTGGAACGATAGCACAAACTTTCATGATTGGTTCCAAAATAATAGGAGTTGCCCTTCTCATTGCCTCCTTAAAAGCCATCGAACCAGCAATTTTAAAAGCTATTTCAGAGGAGTCAACCTCATGGTAAGAACCATCATAAAGTTCCACAATGCAATCAACAACAGGATATCCCGCCAACACTCCAGCTTGCATCGCACCTTTGATTCCGGCATCAACAGCAGGGATATATTCCTTTGGGATCACTCCACCAACGATCTTATTGACAAATTCGTAACCTTTGCCACTCTCATTGGGTTTCAACCTAATCTTAACGTGCCCATATTGCCCACGACCACCAGACTGTCTTGCATATTTGTGATCAACATCTGCTGTGCCTTTTACCGTTTCCTTATATGCAACCTGTGGCTTCCCGACGTTGGCTTCAACTTTAAATTCACGAAGCAATCTATCAACGATAATTTCAAGGTGCAGCTCGCCCATTCCAGCAATAATAGTCTGCCCTGTTTCTTCATCCGTGTACATTCTGAACGTCGGATCTTCTTCTGCCAATTTCGAAAGGGCAATCCCCATCTTTTCTTGCCCAACCTTTGTTTTGGGCTCAATTGCAACCCTTATAACAGGCTCAGAAAACTCCATGGATTCTAGAATTATCGGATGCTTTTGATCACAAAGCGTATCTCCAGTTGTTGTATTTTTAAACCCCACAGCAGCAGCGATATCCCCCGCGTAGCAAACATCTATATCTTTTCTATTGTTTGCGTGCATCTGCAAAATCCGACCTATTCTTTCCTGTTCACCCTTGGTAGCGTTATAGATAGTTGAACCTGCGCTGACAGTCCCGGAATAAATACGAAAAAAACAAAGCTTCCCAACATAAGGATCCGTCGCAATCTTAAAAGCTAGTGCCGCAAATGGTTCGGTGTCACTCGATTCCCTAGTCCCCTTTTCATCTGTTTCAGGGTTAATCCCAGTTATCACCGGAACATCCATGGGAGCCGGCATATAATCAACAACGGCATCCAAGAGTTCTTGCACCCCTTTGTTGCGGTATGAACTTCCGCACAAAACCGGAACCATATCGTTTGCAATCGTCCCTTTTCGGATTCCTTTTTTGATCTCTTGGGCACTCAATTCCTCACCCGAAAGATATTTGTGCATAAGCTCTTCATCCTGCTCAGCAACAACTTCAAGCATATTCACGCGGTATTCTTTTGCCATCTCAAGCAAATCTGCCGGGATTTCTTCAACTCTGATATCCTTGCCCAAATCATCATAGTGAATGCAAGCATGCATTTCAACAAGATCAATAATACCCTTGAAAGTCTCTTCTTTGCCAATTGGCAGCTGAATCGGAATAGCTTTGCACCCCAGTCTTTTTTTCATCATGTCAACAACATTGAAAAAATCCGCACCCATGATATCCATTTTGTTAACATAAGCCATCCGCGGAACTTCATATTTGTCAGCCTGCCTCCAGACCGTCTCTGACTGCGGTTCAACGCCACCCTTTGCGCAAAACACAGTAACCGAACCGTCGAGCACCCTGAGCGATCTTTCGACTTCTGCAGTAAAATCCACGTGGCCAGGTGTATCAATTATGTTTATGCGATGGCCCTTCCAGAAAGTCGTGGTTGCTGCCGAAGTAATAGTAATCCCACGTTCCTGCTCTTGTTCCATCCAGTCCATGGTTGCTTCACCTTCATGAACCTCACCGATTTTGTGAGTCTTTCCGGTATAAAACAAAATCCTCTCTGTTGTTGTTGTCTTTCCGGCATCAATATGCGCCATAATTCCTATGTTACGAGTTAATTCCAACGAAACTTCTCTTGGCATCTATAAATTCCACCCGGCACAAACCCGATGGACACTCGCCCCCTTTATTAAAAACTTACCACCTATAATGAGCAAATGCCTTATTCGCTTCTGCCATCTTATGGGTATCTTCGCACTTTTTGTATGCAGCACCTGTTTTGTTCGAAGCATCCACAAGTTCGTTTGCAAGACGTTCTCTCATCACCTTTTCAGAGCGTTTTCTTGCCGCCGCCGTAATCCATCTGAGCCCCAACGTTACTCTTCTTTCTGGTCTTACTTCCAGGGGCACTTGATAGTTCGCACCACCAACACGTCTGGCTTTGACCTCAAGAACCGGCGTAACGTTTTCCATCGCTTCGTCAAGAATTTCCAATGGATCGCGCCCTGTTGTCTCCTTAATAATTCCAAACGCTCCATAAACTATATTTTGCGCAATTCCCTTTTTGCCATCGTACATAATATTATTTATAAGCTTCGTTACCAGCTTGGTTCCATAAACTGGATCCGGTAACACATCGCGTTTGGGAACATTGCCTCTTCTTGGCACTCTTCTTCCCTCCTTCATCATCAAAATGAATTCTTCGGTACTCGAAAGAAACAAACTTCCGATAAGTCGCTAACATCGAGGCACATGCGTGTGCAAAGATGCCATCCATTAGCAAAAAACAGATCCTATTTCTTGTTAGCAGTACCAGCTTTTGGCTTTTTGGCGCCATATTTTGAGCGACCCTGTTGCCTGTTGGCAGTTCCCTGCACATCAAGAGCCCCACGAATCGTATGATATCGCACACCAGGCAAATCTCTAACACGACCCCCACGGATCAGAACCACGCTGTGCTCTTGCAGATTGTGGCCAATCCCCGGGATATAGGAAGTCACTTCCATTCCGTTAGAAAGGCGCACTCTTGCAACTTTGCGCAGAGCAGAGTTTGGCTTTTTCGGCGTTTGAGTCCTGATTGCAACACACACGCCCCTTTTTTGCGGCGATTCTTTTTGTGTTGTGATCTTCTTTTTTGAATTGAACCCTTTCAAAAGGGCTGGGGCAGTGGGCTTTCTCGCAGTTGTTTTGCGCCCATGTCTCACAAGCTGGTTAAATGTTGGCATTTTCACACCTCCCTCATACAAATAATAATCACCCCCGATTGTACTATAAATCGGCGCAGATGTCAATGCGACGCGAAGCCGCCATAAAACAAACTTTAAACTGCATTACAATGCCATTTTGCTGATGTTTTTGGGAAAGATTCGAAAATGCGAGAAAACATCAAAAAAGTGCAAAAAAACGAAAAAACACCTCAAAAGTTGCATATGCAACTTAATTTTGGCAGAGTTAAAAGCCAAATGCCAAGGCTCATCAACTTTTCCTGCTCAAGCAAAAAAGACCAGCTCTCGCGAACTGATCCCATTTTTCGGATTTTCAGATTTTTTTTGATGAGTAGGAAAAGAACGGCCCGTTCCAAAAAGCGATTGGTGACGACGGCAAAAAGCGGTCCAAAGGCGGATCAGACCACGTTTCGTCATGCGTTGGGATATAGCCCTCCCCGTTCCTTGTGGTGCGCCGGCGGACCGTCGCCTTATTCCGCAAAGCAACTAGCAACGCCTCACTTGGTCCTTTTTCGTCGGGCCGCGCTAGTAACAGCGCAACACGCCAGCCTACGCTCTCTTTTTCGTGCCTCTCACGCATTAGTTGTCCCATAAACAAGAGGAGACGCACTGCTTCTTTTCCCGTGGCAAACACTTCCTCTTCCCGAGTAAACCGAGCGACAGCGGAAAATGCCACGTTGGTCACGCACGGTGCGTGCCAGCCAACAAGAGCAGGCCGCCTGGAACAGAAACGATCAAGCAGCGGAACAGCAGAACGCCCAAAAGCAGGCCGCGCCGGCGGACAGTTCTCCTCCCAGCCTCCGCCACGCCGCCACTGGTTGTCTTCCATTTGCATGAACTCATCGAACTCGTCGCGACACATGGCTTGGCTGATTTCTCTCAGGCGTTTCCTTTGTTTCAGGAACCAACGAGGACGATTTGCTGGCGGCCACTGGGCATTCGGATGCAACACACAGACAGCCAAGTCTGGCGGAAGCATTGCCTTTATGTCGCGGACACGCTTGCTGAAGGCAAGCAGCATTGCTCCTTGTGACTTCCACAAATATATCTCCAGAACAGCGCCTACCAAAGCACGTACACTTTCTTGATTGTCCTCTGTGGCAACTAATTTGCTAATTAAATCACGGTTCATGCCAATAAGACCATTTGCTGTTTCGTACTCAGTATCGACCGCTATTGGTTTGCAAAAAAACACTTTCATCAGGGGCATCTTTTCTTGATTAGAGCTCACTTCTTGATTAGAGCTCACTTCTGGACTCTTAAACTTTTCCCTTCCATTAAGAAAGACGGTCCAACTATTGTACCCGAACTTTTGAGCGTATCCGTCAAGAACCACGTACATGTTTGTGCGTAGTTCTTGACCACGCGGGACAAAACCCACTAAAATCTTATGATCATCGTTATCGTTGGCTGTCACATCAAAAACCACAATTTCTTTGCTCACGTCGCCCTCTTTGACGCCGTTTATTTCCATAAGATACTTAAATGTCTCTTTCCACTTTGTTGCCGTACTCAGATCCGTAGGATCTATCACTAACGCTTTGCTTCTTTCTTTCCGGTCAATCACCGGCAAAGCATAGGAGATTGGTGTGATTCCTGAAAAAACACTTGCCACTGAGAGAATCATACATAAAACTTTCTGCAAGTTTTTCTTGCATTTCATAAAAAATTCCTCCTTAAATTCTGGAACCAAATCATTTAACCTTTTATACTCATAAGTCTACCACAATACATTCGCTATGTCAACACCATTTCTTGCACAAACATTTAATTTGACAACAATCTCAAATTAATTCAAAATATCCACAATCTTTCAGACAATTTGCGCAAAACATGATTGCCGGACACGCATGTAGGCAACTAGCAAGTTGCGTGCCGCAAAGAAACATGCTAAAATAAAGGCAGAAATTCGGTAATTTTGTGTAAAGAAGAGGCAAAATGAGATGGCTAAAAAAAGGGTTGCGAGAGGCGTGATGACGGCAAAAACAGCGGCAAAATCAAAGCAGAGACGGGCAAACAATCAAACCTGGAGCATTGTTTTGTTCGCTTTGGGCCTGCTTTTGTTTTTGCTTGCATTACTTGAAGGGGATTCTGGGTGGACGATTGCACACAATTTCATCTGTGGGTTAGTTGGTTGGTGCGCGATTATTTTGGGACCATTGTTAATATACATTTCAGTGATAATTGCGGGTGAAAAGCGGAAAATTTCGATTGCAAGGGAAGTGAACCAAGGTTTTGCGCTTATTTTGCTTCTCGGAATTATAACCCACATTATCCAATTCAAAGATCCCGGCGAAAATGTGGATTGGGCGAGTCGTTTCGTTGAGTTTTATGGACAAGGTTCAAAGCATGGCGGAGGTGCGCTTTCTGGAGTTCTAACACTACCACTGGTAAAATTTTGCGGTCTTTGGGGCGCTGGAATTATCGTTGGCATTTTGATTCTCCTCTTTGTTATGTTGGTTTTTCGCATCACGATCATAGACGTATATAAACACATAAAAATCAAGAGGGTTGCAAAAGAAACACCAAAAAGCATAAACAAGGTGCCTGACATTAAACCAGAAGAACCCGAGAAAAAGAACAAGAAATGGTTTGGACAAATTGCAAAAGAAGCCGAAGAACTCGGAGCAAATGGGATTTCTGATCAAGAAACGGACGGCGTCCCCGAATTTGAAGATGACTTGCAATTTGACCTGGTTGAAGAAAATCAGCGCGAATTTTTGAAACTTGTGGATAAAAAACGCTTTCAAAAAGCCATCGGATCGCCTACATCGGCGGAAGAAATCAAATCTCCTTTTGATGTTGACACTACGCTAGATGATGGTTACAGATTGCCCGATTTAGATTTGCTGAACCAACCCAAACCGCAGAACATGACGAAGCTGAACGAAGAGTTAAAGGTGACTGCAAACAAACTGATTGAAACATTAAAGAGTTTTGGCGTTGGTGCAACAATTGTAGACATTTCCACGGGGCCTTCGGTAACAAGATATGAGCTGCAACCCGCAGTTGGCGTTAAGATCAACAAAATTACGGGCCTTTCGGATGACATCGCACTGAATTTGGCAACGGTCGGAGTAAGAATCGAGGCTCCCGTGCCAAACAAAGCGGCGGTTGGAATTGAGGTGCCAAACAAAACCACTACTCTCGTCAGCATCCGGGAAGCGCTTGAATCGGAGCTGTTTGAAAAAAGTAAAAGCAACCTGACGGTTGCACTTGGCAAAGATATCGCCGGAAACTTTACGGTCGCCGACATCGCGAAAATGCCACATGTGCTGATTGCTGGGTCAACTGGGTCTGGAAAGTCGGTTTGCATCAACTCAATCATCATAAGTCTAATATACAAGTCATCGCCGAGCGACGTGAAATTGTTGATGATTGACCCTAAGGTGGTGGAGCTGGGAGTTTATAACGGAATCCCGCATCTTTTGGTCCCGGTGGTAACGGATGCCAAGAAAGCAGCTGGCGCCCTTGGTTGGGCAGTTTGCGAGATGCTCAACCGATATAAGTTGTTTGCAGAGAATTCGGTTCGAGATCTTGAAAGCTATAATAAATTAGCTGAAAAACGTGATGATTTAGAAAAGCTACCGCAGATCGTGGTCATTATTGATGAGTTGGCCGACCTGATGATGGTTGCGCCCAATGAAGTTGAAGATTCGATCTGCCGATTGGCACAAATGGCGCGAGCCGCCGGGATGCATCTGGTGGTTGCAACTCAAAGGCCGTCCGTCGATGTGGTCACCGGAATTATTAAAGCAAACATCCCGAGCAGAATTGCTTTTGCGGTCTCGTCGCAGGTGGATTCACGAACAATTTTGGATTCATCCGGGGCTGAAAAATTGCTTGGTCGAGGAGACATGCTGTTTTTGCCGATGGGAGTCAGCAAGCCCATTCGCGTGCAGGGGTGTTTGGTAACCGACAAAGAAGTCGAACGGGTGGTTGAATTCATCAAAGAGGAACAAGAAGTTGATTACAGCGACGAGGTTGCGGAGGAAATTGAAAAGCTTGCAGTGAAAGAGAAAGCTTCGGCCAAAGTTCCCGAATTTGATCAAGACGACATGCTAAACACAGCAATCAAGTGTATTGTTGAGATGGGGCAAGCATCCACCTCGTTGCTGCAAAGAAGGCTTAAAATCGGGTATTCACGCGCGGCGCGGCTGATTGATGAAATGGAAGAAAGAGGGATTGTTGGCGAGAGCGATGGAAGCAAACCCAGAAAGGTTATGATTTCTAAACGAGAATGGCTTGAGATGCAAAATCGGAAAGATTTTTGAACTCAAGAGAAAAAGCCTCCCTCGAAAGGGAGGTTTAAATGTATCCTGTTCATGTCATTGCAACAATGTTTGAAAGACAAACAAAGGCCAGCTCTTTCGAATTGGTCTCCGTAACGTTACTTTTCAAGCATTCCAACCTTCTCGAACTTTTTGAAAACTCGCTTTTTCAGAAACAAATTGATTGCGCAAAAAAACAAACCAGGGAGAAGACATCACAATCTTCTCCCAAGCTATTTTTACCTTTTCGCGGACACGTTTTAAGAGTGTTAGGGGCACCAAAGTGCACCAAATATCTTATCTGGCAAATGTGTACATTATTACACAAAGGGCAAACAAACACTCTCTTGCTACCAAATCAGCCAACACGAGCTCATCCGGATGCGCAATGTCGAAAAGCAAGCCATGCGCTGCTAGCGTCCCATCGCAGCTGGCGCTGCTGTAGTTTGTGGGCTGAATGAGCACACTAGAAAAGCAGTCAGCGGTTGCCGCATCATCAATTTCTAGTGCCGTGCGCACGGCCTCGCCGTTTGACCTTTGTTTGCCGTTGGTTGCCTTTGTATACAGTCTCTGCGTTACAGCACGAAGATCGCGAGCGGATCCCCTGATGTGTTCCGTGTCTGCGAGGAGGTTTCGCACCAGCGTGCCCGTCTCCCAATCAGGCCACATCATTGCAAGAACATTCGCGACAGCTATTAGTACAGGTCGACCGAGAGCCGTTCTGTGATTTCTGCCTCCTGTCAAACGAAACAATGGCGCCAAGAGCGCCGGCAGCTGAGCAAGCGCCTCCTGCACTCGCTGTGCGTGTGCCACGCGCCGGGCGAATATGAAGGTCTTCCCAACCTTGTTGTTCTTCACCGTGCGCATTTCTTGTGACGTGCCAACCAAGTTACGCAACGCTTGTGGTGTTCCTACATAGCGCAGCAATCGCGCAGTGGTATCACGGTCTAGGTCACCGAAACCACCACCCACACCATAAGAGACCGGCACAACCGCCGAAGAGATACTCGCCGTTGCGAGAGCAATACACAGGACTTTCTGCAAGCTTTTCTTGCTTTTCATAAAATAAAAACCTCCCTTAAATTTCGGAACCAGAACTCCTGGTTCTCTATATTACTTAGTTTATCACAATTTATTTTCCATGTCAATAGTTTTTTGCTGAGAAAAGTTAATTTCAGAGAATAGCCTAAATTAATTTAAAATACCCACTGATTTTATAGCACATTGCACATTGCACATTTTGCATGCTTGCGAGCCCGCCACCAACAGAAAAACACAAACTTGCACTTTTGATATTTTGATGTTAAAATCTCCTGTGTGAAGAGCCTTTTGGGGGAAACAAAAATATTTTAAAGTGGTGATTTCTGCAATAAATAAAGAAAAAATAGAGAATGCAGTGAAAGAAATTTTGGAGGCACTTGGCGAGGACGTCACAAGAAAAGGCCTTCAAGAAACTCCCAAACGTGTGGCTGCCATGTGCCAAGAACTGTTTGCGGGATATGGTGCAGATCCGAAACAACACGTTAAATTGCTTGATGAATTCGGAGTTGCTGGAGAAATAATTGTTGTCAAAGACATCCCGGTACGCTCGGTTTGCGAACACCATTTGTTGCCTTTTTTCGGGGTGGCGCACATTGCATATATACCAAGAGGCGATAAAATTATAGGACTCTCAAAACTCTCGAGAATAGTGGATCACTATGCAAAACGCTTGCAGGTGCAGGAAAGGCTCACACTTGAGATAGCTGACTTCATATGCGACAATTTGGACGCTTCGGGAGTTGCTGTGGTAATGGAAACCGAGCATCTTTGCGTGACCATGCGAGGAACCAAGGCAGCCGGCTCCAAAACCAAAACTGCAATCTTCAAAGGCAACATGCAAACAAACCCTGATCTGCGAAACGAGGCTGTGAGCCTACTTATGGATCAAAAAAATAAAAAAGGAAATAATTAAGTTGGATAAAATAATAATCAAAGGGCTAAAGGTATTTGCCTATCACGGCGTTAATCCAGAAGAAAAAAGAGACGGCCAGAATTTTATTTTTGACTTGTGTATATACACCGATTTGCGCTTGCCGTGTGAAAGTGACAATCTCAATGACAACATAAACTACTCAAAGGTTGTGGAAACCATCATCAAAACGGCCCGTGAGAAATCCTATAACTTGCTAGAGAAAGTAGCGAGTCGTGTTGCAGAGCAGCTTTTGGACGATTTTGCAAGCATCACCAAGGTTGATGTTTTGGTCAAAAAGCCGCAAGCACCAATTGAAGCAGATTTTGATTATGTTGCAGTTGAAATCGAGAGAAACAGATGATATAATCTTTGAGATGAGATGCATTGGTTTTCAGGTAGGGGGTTAACAAAAAGGGAGGGGGTACCATTGTCTAAGTTTTGGCGTCGTTTATGGAGCGTCGTTTATCCCATACTAATCCTTGTGGGAGTGCAATTGGGTATGGCACTAGGCATACTATATGTGCTAAATACACGTGTAGCACAACACATAATGTTAACATTACATATCTCCGTCGAGGTGCTGGCAGCTAATCCTCAGGAATGGCTTACATTAATTATTGTTGCAGTTTCTGAAATTGTTAGCCTTGTAATTTTTGGCCTTTTATGGCGAAGAGAACGAAAAAAATCCAATATTATTAACAGTAAATTAAGCATGCTCACTGCCGTTCTAATTATTTGCTTTTGCAGCACATTTAGTCTAGTTATTAATTATGTGGTATTTGCTGTAAAGCAATATTTCCCGTCGTTTGAAGACGTTGAAAAATTCCTTTCTATGGGAAGTTTTACGTTCCGATTGATGTTTTTTTGTGTTGTTGGTCCAATTGTTGAAGAGCTTTGTTTTAGAGGGCTTATTTTAAATCGCCTTCTGAATTGGGTACCCACGTGGGCAGCAGTGTTAATTACAAGTTTTTTGCTTGGTTTGGTTCATTGGAATCCTTTGCAGAGCATCTACGCTTTTGTCGTGGGAATCGCACTGACGCTGCTATATGTTCGTTTTCGTAACATATGGACGCCAATCATTTTTCACATGGCTTATAATTTCGTATATATTATGCTATCCCAGCTTTCTACTGCTGATGTAAAAACGCCATCC
>BNZN01000014.1 GCA_026001145.1 Clostridia bacterium
GCAACAAATTACGAAAGGAGGCAGGTTAAGGGATGAGGATTAAACCCGGGCTTTCTCGAATCCGAAAGCTTTGTGCTGCACTCGGCAATCCGCAGGATAAGCTTAGGTTTGTGCATGTTGCGGGGACAAATGGAAAAGGCAGCACAGTTACAATGGTTGCGAACGTGTTAAAACTTTCTGGTTATGTTGTTGGCAAGTTTACCTCCCCTTATCTTGTTGATTTTTGCGAAAAAATTACGGTAAATGGGGAACAAATTTCGCGTACTGGTGAGGCAAAAATTAGAGAAGAAGTTTTGAGGGTAGCAAAAGATTTGGAAGATGATTTGCCCACAGAATTCGAAGTAGCAACAGCAATTGCTTTTTGTTATTTTGCAGAGCGTAAATGTGACGTTGCTGTTTTGGAAGTTGGTCTTGGAGGGTCATTGGATTCCACAAATATCATAAAGACGCCAGATGTTTGTGTGATCAGTTCGATTTCGTTTGATCACGAAAACCTGCTGGGGCACAGTTTAAGAAAAATTGCCTGCGAAAAAGCCGGAATTATCAAAGAAGGCGCGGATGTTGTTGTTAGCCCTTGGCAGCATCAAGAAGTGTTTGACGAAATAGAGAGAGTTGCTGGGTGTTTCAAAGAAGTTAATTTGATTGTACCTAAAGTGTGCAAAGAAGAGCTGGCAATCAAAACCACTTTTGAATCCACTAGCTTTGTTTATGACGAGGCCCAATATGATTTGGTTTTGCCGGGCGCACACCAGGTTCAGAATTGCATTACGGTCATAGAAATTTGCAAATGTCTTAAAAAAAGAGGTTTTGACATAAACTTGAAAGTGTTGCCCAAATATCTTAGCGATGTCAGATTCGCGGGGCGGCTGGAAATTATAAGCAGAAACCCTTTAATAATCTTAGATGGCACCCATAACGTTGGTGGTTTTGAAGCTTTGTGTGAATATATAGACACAAACTTGAGTGACAAAAAGATTATCGCACTTGTTAGCATGTTAACCGACAAAGCATATCCAGACTGCATTAATATGCTGGCCAAAAGGGCAAGTAGTTT
Source organism: Clostridia bacterium (assembly GCA_026001145.1). Taxonomy (GTDB): domain Bacteria; phylum Bacillota; class Clostridia; order Oscillospirales; family Ruminococcaceae; genus BNZN01. The sequence continues at coordinate 1,055 of BNZN01000014.1, forward strand.
GATCTTCACAAAGTCAAAAAACGAAAGAGCAGCTCCTTCAAAAGAGCTTGCGAATGGAATTTTTGGGCTTGATGTTTATTTTGATGATGATTTGGATTTGGCAGTTGAAAAAGCAAAAGAGTGGCTACGATCTGCAAATGTGCTCATCGTAACGGGGTCACTTTATCTACTTGGTGATGCAAAAAAATTAATGCTCCAGGGAAAGGAAGAAAAAATTTGTTAAGCGTTGTATTACTGGAATATACAAGAGACCCACAAAAATTGGTGGCTTCTGCTGCGAAACTATGCTATAGTGACAAGAAAGTTGCGGATTTGAACGCTGGCATTTCTGCAGAATCTGCCAGCAAGTTTGTTGATATGCTGAGTGAGATGGGGCATGAAAGCCCGATGGAACATGTGAGTTTCACTTTTGGCATTGATGGAATTTCGCGGGCCTGCATGGCGCAGATTACAAGGCATCGCATTGCTTCGTTCAGCGTGCAGAGCCAGCGCTATGTTAAAGCTTCAGAGTTTGAGTTTGTTATGCCACCTGCAATCGAAATGAATGAAGAAGCTAAAGCTGAATTTTGTGAGGCAATTGAAAACGCAAGGAAGAGTTATGAAAAGCTTTTTGACATCTTGGAAAAAGCACAAAAAGAGAAGCTGCTCACAGATGGCGTTAGTGAAGAAAAAGCCGGTCCAATGGCGCAAAAGCTTGCAATTGAAGATGCACGTTATGTTCTTCCGAATGCGTGTGAGACGAAACTGATTGTGACGATGAATGCAAGGGAGCTCAAACACTTTTTTTTGCTGCGGTGTTGCAACCGTGCGCAATGGGAGATTCGGGGAGTTGCTTTTCGAATGTTGAAACTTGCAAAGCAAGCAGCTCCAGAACTATTTAAAAACGCAGGCCCAGGGTGTGTTAGTGGCGTCTGCAAAGAGGGGAGGATGAGTTGTGGAAAAGCGGAACAAATGCGAAAAATCTATCTACATGATCTTGATAATACTTGAAGTGTGTTTACTAGTCGCGGAGTTTTTGGTTTATCAGAAGGATGCAAGTTCGCGTAACGAACGCAACGATAAATAATATGCTGTAGATTTGTCAATTATGTGAGACCAGCAATTTCCCATATTCTAATTATCTTTGTTGCTTTGTCATAAGCGAACAAAAACGGCAAATAAACGCTTTTTTCCAGGGTCAAAGGTTGTTTGCTTCGAGATTTTGAAATTGTTTGCAAGAGCAACTAATTCGTTTGCCATGAAAGGCGGATGATATGTTTGAAAAGCGAAGGTGGTGATTAAAATGAAAACGGTTAACGCAAGTACGTTCAGGAATAATGTGTTTAAGTATCTAGGTTTGGTTGTTTCTGATAATGAAATTGTTAATGTTCCCATGGAGCATGGGGAAGTTGTGTTAATGAATAAGGACGAATACAAATCTTTGAAGGGAACGACAAATGTCAGTTCCGAATCAGAAGCAAAAAGTGGCATATATCCTGTTGATATAAAAGTGGACATGTTGGAATATTTGATTGCTCAGGGTTATGAGGGCAAGGAATTAGTCAAACAATTTGCAGAACTATCTGAGCAAATGGAAATGGTCGATGCTAAAATAGATGATGAATTTAGCAAGTTAAGCAAACCTCTTAAGCATGGAGACAATAACGGTTGGTTCATGTGCGATAGAGCTGAGGATTTATGGGTGGATGAGGGAGATTGATTAAATGAAGTTGCTTTATTCACCTCCTGCAAGTAAATACTTGAAGAAGATCAAAGACAAAAGACTAAGAAAGGAATTCTTTGAAACAATTGACAAAATTTTAGCCAACCCAACTATCGGGAAACCGAAAAAAGGGGATTTGAAGGGGCGTTTGTGCTATGGTTTCTATTACGACCGTACAGAATATAGAGTTTCCTACAGAGTTATCAATAATGAAACGCTTTTAATTGTCACGGTGGGCACACATGAAAATTTCTACAGAGATTTGAAAAGATACCTTAAGTAAAATAAGTAAAAAATTAGAAGGGATAGCGAGGTGATTTAAATGAAAAAAGCAGAAACTAGTGTAGAAGTTGCTCACGTTAATATATGTGTGGAACTTTTAGAAGAGTTAATCTTGCAAGGTTATGAGGGCAAGGAATTGGTTCGACAATTTGCTGAGAAATACGGACAAATCAGCCAACTGGAAAATAAAATAACCTGTCCACTATGCAAAAAAGCGGATCAGCGTGGATACCGAGCAGACTTGTTGCCTCCTGAAACACTTGAGGCAATTGCAGAATCTGACGCTATATTTAGCGGGAAATTGCCTTGGCGCAAATTTGAAAGTCTTAAGGAAATGTATAGATGGATAGAGGAACATTAAATGCTTGAATTTCGAGTTGCTTCTCATTATGAGAAAGATATAACGATCACAAATTAATTGGTGATTTTAAAGGGCACAGACTTATCCATATAGGCGGCCACAAATCTAGTTGGGTGTTGATGTATAAAGTTGAAAATGGTCTTTTGCTGTTTGAACGTACAGGAACACACAGGGATGTTTTAAATGTTGAGTAATTGATGAGTAGATGAGTAGAGGAGTATGACAAAGGCGGATGATATGTTTGAAAAGTTAAAAGCTGTCAAAGAAAGATATATCGAAATTATGAATGAATTGCAAAACCCAGATATTTTGAGCAATCCGGCTGCCTACAAAAAATTTGGAAAAGAGCACAAAAACCTCGTCCCAGTGATTGAAAAGTTTAACGCATATAATGCAGCAAAAGAATTAATGCAAGAGGCGCGAAACATCCTTTTGGAGCCGGGCAGCGACAAAGACCTTAAAGAAATGGCGCAGCTGCAATTGGATGAGGCCAAAAACGATCTTGAAAGATTCGGTGAGGAACTTAAGATTCTTCTTTTGCCAAGGGATCCAAACGATGAAAAGAATGTTATCATTGAGATCAGAGGCGGTGCAGGTGGCGAAGAAGCGACTCTTTTTGCGGTAAGCTTGTTTCGTATGTACTCTATGTACGCCGAGAGAAAACGCTGGAAACTAGAGACTTTGGATGCCAATATTCGGGAACTAGGTGGCTTGAAAGAAATTAGTTTTTTGATAACTGGTGATGGTGCCTATTCGCGACTTAAATTTGAAAGTGGTGTTCACAGAGTTCAAAGAGTGCCCGAAACTGAGGCTTCTGGGCGGATTCACACATCCACTGTTACTGTTGCGGTTCTGCCAGAGGCAGAAGAAGTTGATGTTGAAATTAATCCAGCGGATTTGCAGATTGACACGTTCAGGGCAAGTGGTGCGGGAGGCCAACACATAAACAAAACTGAATCTGCAATCAGGATCACGCACACACCAACCGGTCTTGCTGTCGAATGTCAGGATGAACGCAGCCAACACAAAAATAAAGACAAAGCGATGAAGATCTTGAGGGCAAAACTTTATGAAAAAAAATGTGAAGAACAAAACGAAGAAATTGCAAGCAAAAGGAAGGCACAGGTTGGCACTGGAGATCGCTCAGAAAGAATAAGAACCTATAATTTCCCACAAAGCAGGGTGACAGACCACAGAATAGGGCTGACGCTTTATAAATTAGACGCTATATTAAACGGCGATATCGACGAGATTATTGATCAGCTCACGGCATTTGACCAGGCGGAGAAGCTGAAGCAAGGAGTTGGTGATTAATTGGAGCTTATAAAAGCTGGCGAAAATGGTTTGAGCAATGAAGAGCTGGAAAAAATTTCGGAGCGCTTACACGGTGGTGCAGTTGTTGCCATCCCAACCGAAACGGTTTATGGCTTGGCTGCGGATGCAATGAATCAAGAGGCCGTTAAAAAGATTTTTGAAATCAAAGGACGCCCGTGCGATAATCCGCTTATTGTGCATATCAGTAATATAAAAATGTTAAACAATTTAATTTTAGATTTCCCGAATGCTGCGAAAAAATTAATAAATGCGTTTTGGCCGGGGCCGCTTACTTTAGTGCTCAAGAAAAACAAGAAAGTCCCTGATGTTGTGACTGCTGGCCTTGATTCGGTTGCAGTCAGGATGCCAGAACACAAAGTGGCGCTTTCTATAATTGAACACGCTAATTTGCCTCTTGCGGCCCCATCTGCGAATCTTTCCGGGTTCCCGAGCCCAACAACGGCTAGACACTGTGTGGATGACTTAGGCAGCAAAGTTGATCTTATTATAGACGGCGGCAGTTGCAAAGTAGGAGTAGAATCAACGATTGTACTTATGACAGAAAGGCCATATAAGATTTTGAGGCCGGGGGTTATAACAAGACACCAGATTGAAGAAGTGATAGGTAGAGTTGAAACTTTGCAAAAGTACGAAGGGAGAATTGGGGATGTTTGTGCGCCGGGAATAAAATATAAGCACTATTCGCCAAATGCAGAAGTTGTGTTGATAGGCGGTAAGCTTTCTGAGTTTGTAACTCAGGTAAGTGCTGTTTTGGATGAGCATTCTTGCGCTATGGTGTTTACAGGAGAAAAGCCAAATTTGAACTGCATGTGTTTTGAATATGGTAAGCGATTTGATTCTGCAGAGCTTGCACGCAATTTGTTTGCAGTGCTGCGAAAAGTTGATGAGTTGGGATTTAAGCGAGTGTTCGTGAGAGCGCCATCGCCAGATTATGCCGTTTATGACAGATTAATGAGAGCTACAGGGAGGGAAATTTTTTGAGTGAAATAAAAGAGTTGAACAAAACAAAAGAATTAAAAGAACAACTGTTTTTCAAGCCAGATCATATTCAAAAGTTCATTGGAGCGGAAAAACAAGGGGAAGCCAACCATTTTTCTGAAGGGTACAAAACCTTTCTTTCAAGCTGCAAAACCGAGCGTGAATGTGTGGATTATATAAAATCGGAGGCACAAAAAAACGGGTTTCGTGAGTTTGATCGTGATGGGAAATATAAGCCTGGTGATAAATTTTATTACGCAAATCGCAACAAGGCAATAGTTATCGGTACTATTGGTCAAAAAAACCCGGAAGAAGGACTAAGCATTCTGGCTTCACACATAGATTCGCCTCGAATCGACCTCAAACCACGGCCGATTTATGAAAAAAGCGAGCTGTGTTATTTTAAAACGCATTATTATGGTGGTATCAAGAAATATCAGTGGACAGCTCTCCCGCTTGCAATTCACGGCAAGGTTGTCAAAAAAAATGGCGAAGAGCTGACACTGAAAATAGGGGAACTTGAAGATGAGCCACTTTTTTGTATCACAGATCTGCTTCCGCATCTTGCAGATGACCAGATGAAAAGGCCGTTTTCTAAGGGAATCATGGGTGAAGAGTTGAATCTCTTGGTCGGAAGTTTGCCTTACCTAACAGATTCCGGCGAAACTAGTGACAGTGCTGACCTCGTGAAATTAAATATTCTTAAAATTCTGAATGATAAATATGGGCTGGTCGAACAAGATATGGTTACTGCGGAAATAAGCCTTGTGCCGATTTTTAAGGCAAGAGATGTTGGGTTTGACAGAAGCTTAATTGGTGCTTATGGGCAGGATGACAGGGTTTGCGCATATGCTTCGTTGATGTCGCACCTTAAGCTCGACATTCCAACTTACACTGCACTAACAGTGTTTGCGGATAAAGAAGAAACCGGCAGCGAAGGTAACACGGGTCTTGAATCTTTTTTCTTTGAGTTCTTTGTGGAAGATTTGGCTTCAAAAATGGGCGCGAATTTCAGAAAAGTGCTGGCGAACAGTTGTTGCCTTTCGGCTGATGTTAATGCAGCGTTTGATCCGTCTTGGCCGGATGCGTTTGAAAAGAGCAACACAGCAATGCTCAACCACGGAGCAGTTGTTACGAAATATACCGGTTCGCGTGGAAAATCTGACACTTCTGATGCAACGGCCGAGTTTGTGTACAAGATAACGACAATTCTTGACGAAAACAAAGTGGCTTGGCAACCGGGGATGTTCGGTAAAGTTGACACCGGCGGTGGCGGGACAGTTGCGAAATATATAGCGAGGCTGAATGTTGATGTGATTGATGTTGGTGTGCCGGTGCTTTCAATGCATGCTCCCTATGAAATCACATCAAAACTAGACATTTACATGTTAAATCAGGCGTTTGAGGCGTTTTTAAGGCGTGGCAAGTGACGAGAGTATGAACGGTTTATTAAAAGCGAGGTGTCGATTTGTCAATGATGAGCAATTCCCCAAATTCTAAAAATTCTAATTATTTTTGTTGCTTTGTCGTTAGCGAACAAAAAACAGCAAATAAACGATGCCTTCCAAGCATTCCGAAAGTTAAAGCACATCGCTTTCTTGTGTTTTGACAAGAAAGGTACCCAAAGAAACAAACCAGAGAGAGGATTGCGAACTCCCTCTCTCTGGACTCTCTCCCACAACGCTTTTTTCCAGAGTCCAAAGTTGTTTACTATGAGATTTTGAAATTGTTTGGAAAGTCTTACATCAATTGTAACGCTACAGAGTATAAAGGTTTGCTAAAAACGGGGGAGGCTTTAACGTTTGTCAAAACTTATTGTAATAGATGGTCTTGATGGCAGTGGAAAGGCAACGCAAGCAGCAAAGCTTCAAAAAACGCTGCTGCAAAAGGGTGAAAGGGTAAAGAAGATTTCGTTTCCAGATTATAACGAGAAATCCAGCACACTTGTTAGGATGTATCTGGCCGGTGATTTCGGTTCAGATGCGAATCTGGTTAACCCTTATGCGGCCTCGATTTTTTATGCTGTTGATAGGTTCGCGAGTTATAATCTTAGGTGGAAGCAAGATTATTTAAGCTCTGGCTATATTGTTGCAGACAGGTACACAACATCCAATGCCATTCACCAGATGAGCAAACTCGGTGAAGACGAATGGGAAAGTTTCTTGCATTGGCTAGATGACACTGAATATGAGAAATTTGGACTTCCAAGGCCAGATATCGTTATTTATCTTGATGTGAATCCTGAAACTTGCGTGAAGCTGCTAACCAAACGTTGCAACGAAACAACAGGTGCTTGCAAAGATCTGCATGAACGAGATATAAATTATCTGATAAGATGTCGTAAGGCTGCGATTTATGCGGCTGAGAAGCTGGGTTGGAATGTTATAGCCTGCTGCGACGAAAATGATTTGCTGCCAGAAGAAATAATCGGGAAACATATATTTGATGTTTTGACAAAAAATAATATTATATAAAAAGCAAGAGATGAAGAAGGGTAAAATTAGAGAGGAGTGTGGTGTAGAGAAATGGTTTATGTTTTTTTGGCTGATGGATTTGAAGAAGTGGAAGCGATAACGGTTGTGGATATACTCAGAAGGAGCGATATTGAAATTAAGATGGTTGGGGTAGGGACAATGACTCCCAAGGGGATGAATAACGTCACCGTTAATGCGGACATCTCGGTTGAAGAAATAAAGCTGGATGAAGATTTAAAGATGATTGTTTTGCCAGGTGGACTGTCGGGTGCAGCTACTTTGCAAAATTCTGAAGATGTAACAAAGTGTTTGGAATATGCAAGCAAAAGAGAACTTTATATCGCAGCGATATGTGTTGCTCCGGTGATTTTGGGAAAAAACAAAATACTCATTGGCAAAAAAGCCGTTTGTTTCCCGGGGTTTGAAGACACGCTAGTTGGTGCAATAGTCGGAAAAGAGGACGTAGTTGTGGATGACAATGTTATCACAGCAAAGGATATGGAGGTGGCGATGCCTTTTGCAAAAACATTGGTTGATTTGTTGAAAGGGTAAAAGAAGAAGCAAAAGACAAATTTTATGATGGTTAATGATGATAATCGAAAAGGAGAAATAAAAGATGAAAAAGCTTAAGATCGAGTGGAATGAATCAGATGACCAAATTGATTTAGTCGCAGCCAAAAAAACAATTCGGGATTTGGGCAAGAAAGCGCGTGAAGAAATGGATCCGGGAGAAAAAGAGCGTCGGGAAAAGGTGATAACAGAGAGACTCGTAGCTATGAAGGAATATAAGGAAGCGAATGTTTTGTTGACTTATTTTTCTAGTAATTTGGAGATCAGCACAAGAAAGCTTCTCGAAATAGCATGGCAAGACAGCAAAATTATAGGCATTCCGAAATATGACAAAAGCACGGGAACAATGGCGTTTTATGCAGTCAATTCATTTCAAGACATAAAAGTTGATGAGAACGGTTTTGGTGAACCCTCTTGCAAGGCTATACTTACTGATTTTGGCCAAAGTATATGCGTAGTTCCGGCTCTTATTTTTGATTATAGAGGGTTCCGAATTGGTTATGGAACAGGATTTTATGATAGATTTCTAGCTACTTATCCGGGAACAAAAATTGGAGTAACTCTGAGCGCACTTGTACAGCGAGCTATTCCAAAAGAAGATACTGATGTAGGTGTGGATTATATAGTTACGGAAAAATTTACAAAACATGTGGGGAAAGCATTATTAGTTCAGGGGAGGATGTGATTTGAGCAGGAATAAAAATGTTTGGTTGCCAATAGTCGCGGTTTTGAGTGTTGCTATTTTCATTTCTTGGCTGGTTTTTTTTGCTGGAATAGACATGTTGGGTTGGAGGAAAGAATCTGATGATGTCACATTGCAGGTTGAATCTGCAAGCTTGAAAGATGTGGCCACAAGGCTCAAAAATGAGGGCGTTATAAAAAGCAAATATCTGTTTATTACTTATGAAAAGTTATATCGCAAAGCAGGCAAAGTCAAAGACAACTTCGGAACGGGGCGGTTTAAGTTAAATAAGAGCATGTCCTATAATGCAATCATTAGAAATTTGACACAACCACCCCTGAAAACTGTCACAGTAGATCTTCTACCCGGGATGACCGTGCGTGATATTGCCAAGAAACTTGCAAAGGAAAAAGTTTGCAAAGAAGACGATTTCTTTGAAGTTTTAAACAAAGGGTATTTTGATTACGAATTCTTGAAGCAAATCCCAGAGAATAAGCTGCGATTCGGCAAATATGAAGGATATTTTTGTCCCGATAAATATGAGTTTTATGTGGGTGAGTCTCCAAAAGCCGTGATTAACAAATTTTTCAAAAACTTTGAATCGAAGCGCGCGGAATATTCGAAAGAATTTGAAAACACAAAATTTAATTTAGATGAAGCGATTATTCTAGCGTCAATTGTGGAAAAAGAGGCGGGCAGTGGCGATGAAACCGAAACGGTTGCCGCTGTGTTTGTGAACAGATTAAAGAAGCCGGCTGAATATCCCCTGTTGAATGCAGATCCTACCAGAGAATACGTTGAAAACTATATAAAGCCATATATTGACAATAAAAATCAAGAAATGTATGATGCATACAATACAGATAAGCGTAATGGCCTCCCGGTTGGGCCAATTTGCAACCCGAGCATTAGATCGATAAAAGCGGTGCTAAACCCACCTGAAACGGATTATTATTACTTCTTTACAGAGAATAAGAAATTTTATTGGTCAAAAACTCTGCCTGAGCACGCGGCACAACTAAGAAAATATCAAAAATAATAAAATTTCGGTTCTACTCCAATTGTCGTAACGGATTTGGACAAGCAAGTTCAAAGTTGGCAGCAATGAGACATGGCTCTTTTCGTCTTCTTGCAAACAGCAATTGCAATTGCTGCAAAACGCCAAGCCGTTTGCGTTTCAAACGCTCTGAGATTTTGAGCAAGTTTGCTTTTTCACGTGCTTTCCAAACATTCCGAAAATCAAAGCAAAACCGCCTTCTCGAACTTTTTTGTGTTTTGACAAAAAAGTTCCAAAAAAACAAACCAGGGAAGGAATTGCGATTTTCCTTCCCTGGACCCATCCTTGAAACGCTTTTTGCCAAAGTCTAGGGTTATTGCTTTTGGCTTTGCAAATCAAACTTATTACGATTTTGGGAGTAGAACCAAAATTTCTTGAAAGGGGCGTAAAATTAAAGCTTTTGAAAAGTGACGTGATTATCAAACTTTCGGAAATTTGTGCAGACTTTGATGACGAAAGAATCCTAAACGGCATCAATCTAAATATACATAATAAGTCGTTTGCAACATTGCTTGGTCCATCGGGATGCGGGAAGACGACAACGCTTAGAATAATTGGGGGATTTGAAAGACCAACAAGTGGTCGCTTATTCTTTGAAGGTGTGGATATCACCAATCTGCCGCCATATAAAAGAAAAGTAAACACGGTTTTTCAGAAATATGCCTTATTTCCCCATCTGAATGTTTATGAAAACATAGCATTTGGTCTTAAGATTAAGAATTTTTCAAAAAAAGAAATCAGCCTTAAAGTGGGCGAAATGCTCGAACTCGTTAATCTTTCCTCGTTTGACAAAAGGAGCATAGACAGACTTTCGGGTGGGCAGCAACAGCGGGTTGCAATCGCCAGAGCGCTTGTTAACAGCCCTCAGGTTTTGCTTCTTGACGAGCCTTTGGGGGCGCTTGATCTTAAGCTTCGAAAAGATATGCAAGCGGAACTCAAAAGGATTCAGCAGAGTTTGGAAATTACGTTTATCTATGTTACTCACGACCAAGAAGAGGCGCTGACTATGTCAGACATTGTGATCGTAATGAACCAGGGCGAAATTCAACAGATTGGGACACCAATTGACATTTATAATGAACCAGAGAATGCTTTTGTGGCCGACTTTATCGGGGAAAGCAACATTATCGATGGCACAATGAAAGAAGATTTTTTGGCGAATTTTCTTGGCAATAATTTTGTTTGCGTAGATGGCGGCTTTTCGCCCGATGAGTCGGTTGATGTTGTTATCAGGCCAGAAGACGTCAACGTTGTTGATGATGCCACGATGAAGTTGACAGGGATTGTGAAAAGCATTATTTTCAAGGGTGTTCATTATGAGATGGTTGTGGATTCATGTGGTTATTCATGGTTGATTCACTCAACTGTTCCGCAAGAGCCCGGCAAGATGATTGGGCTCGAGGTTGCTCCAAATGATATACATATTATGAAGAAAAGAGACACGTCGAACGCATGAGATAAATTTTGGGCTGACCGGAATTGTAGATTTGTCAAGGATGTGAGACCAGCAATTTTCCATATTCTAATTATCTTTGTTGATTTGTCATGAGCAAACAAAAACGTCAAATAAACGATGCTTTCCAAACATTCCGGAATTCGCAACAAACTCGCCTTCTAGAACTTTTTTGTCAAAGTGCAGGGTTGTTTGCTATGAGATTTGGAAATCGTTTGGAAAGTCTTACATCAATACTCTACAGAAACAAATTTTGAGATGATTGGAAATGCATGTGAAATTAAGTAAATAATAAGCTATAATAAGTTTTGAAAGGCAGGGTTGAAATTTGAACAGGATGAAGGTGCTTTCGTTGCCGTATATGTTGTGGGTGTGCCTTTTTACCATAGTTCCATTGATGATTGTTCTGTTCTTTGCTCTGACCACAAAAAATGGTGAAATGACCATCGAAAATATCTCGAATGTTGGACAGTATTTCTCGGTGGTAATTAAATCGATTTTGCTTGCCGGTGTGGTAACCTTGGCCTCTTTGTTGATCGCATACCCGTTTTCTTATATCCTTTCTAGAATGGAATATAAAACAGGCTATTTCATTTTGCTTATTGCGTTGTTGCCAATGTGGGTGAATTTTTTGTTAAGGGCATATGCGTGGGTTACAATTCTTGAAAAGAATGGCCTTTTGAACAGAGTTTTGAGTTTTTTTTGTTCTTGGAAATTGGATATAATTAACACGAAAATAGCAGTTGCAATTGGCATGATCTATAATTATCTGCCGTTCATGGCACTGGCACTTTTTTCGGCTATGCGCAAGATAAACGGTGGGATGATTGAAGCGGCGCAAGACCTTGGTGCCGGTGGTTTTGGGGTGTTTAGAAAAGTAGTTTTGCCGCTTTCTATGCCGGGAGTAATCAGCGGTGTGAATATGGTTTTTGTCCCTGCGGTCAGCACATTCATCATCTCGCGAATGCTGGGTGGTGGCAGCAACATGTTGATTGGCGACTTGATTGACATGCAATTTTTGGGAAATGCCTATAATCCGCATGTGGGTGCGGCAATTTCGCTGGTTTTGATGATATTAACTTTGTTATGCATGAGCCTTATGAATCAGTTTGGGAGTGAAGACATGGAGGGAAAGTTAATCTGAAAGAGAATATCATCCAATTTGTCTCTTTTGGAGACTTTCGGTGAAAATTCAGAATGCGAAGCCCATTATCCTATCCCCCAATTGTTTCTTTTGAAAGCGAGTTTTCAAATTAAAAGAAAAGTTCGAGAAGGTGGATTGGCTCCGAACTCCGGTATACTTGAGGAGAAAGTGAAAGCGAGTGTGCTTTGGGAATTCGGCATGCTTGAAAAGCACGTGAAAGTGAAAATAAGTAAATTCCGGAATGCTCGGAAAGCAAGTGAGAATAGAACGGGAAGCAAGTGGAAATAGAAGAAGTTTAAAAGAAGAGGGTAGATTCTGAAATGCAAGAAAAGAAGAAAAAATCAAAGTGGAACGAGAAGAAAGTTTTAGTAAGCGTTTTGTCAACGCGAGCAATAGAAAGATCTGGCAATCGGAAATTATCAAGCTTTTCAAACTCTGCAAGCTCTATGCTTAAAAAAGTCAAGAAAGAATGTGACTGGTGGATAGCTTGGAAAGAACGCAATGAACATATTCCGTTTTGTGACGAACAAATCACATCTTTTGATGGTTTGAAACTGGTTGGCCGTTCATTTCTTCAACCCGACACAGTCAAAAAATGGGTTATTGTCGTCCCCGGTTTTACCGGGAACAAATTGAAAATGCTTGATTATGTGCAAATTTTTTATAAACAGGGCTTTAATGTGTTGCTGGTTTGTTGCAGAGGTCGTGGGAAAAGCGAAGGCGATCATGTAACAATGGGGTGGCTTGACCGACTGGATATCGTTTTGTGGGTAAACAAACTGGTAATAACTTCGCCGGATAGTCAAATTGTATTATTTGGGCTTTCTGCTGGTGGAGCGGCTGTTATGATGGCCGCAGGCGAAGAGTTGCTTCCAAATGTGAAATGTGTGATTGAGGATTGTGGATATAGCTCTGTTTGGGACTTGTTTTCAAGGCAACTCGGAGATCGGTTTAATTTATCGATTCCCGTGGTGCGCAAGGCCGCAGACACTTTTGCACGTAGCTGTGGTGGGCTTGATTTGAAGAAAGCATCGGCAGTTGAACAGCTTAAGAAAGCCAAAATACCGGTTATGTTTATTCACGGTAGCGAGGACAATATCGTTTTGACCAACATGGTCCATGATTGTTTTAATGCAGCACCCACAGAAAAAGAATTGTATATCGTGGAAGGCGCAGGTCACGGCCAAGCACTCCTAGCAGACCCTGCTGAATATATCAAGCGCCTCTTCGGATTTATTAATAAATATATTGAAGATCAGGCCGAAAAGAACAATAACGCAATAGTGGCGTTGGAATAATTCAAGAAAGGGACATATTCCATGGAATTTCATCGAATAGATCGACTTGCGGCTACGCTTAAATTGATGCGACCGCTCAATGAAGCAGAGCTGAAAAGGTTACAGGAAGAATTTATCATCGAAAACACATATAATTCTAACGCAATAGAAGGTAATTCTCTTACGCTGCGTGAAACGGCTTTGATCCTTAAAGAGGGCGTTACCATTGGGGAAAAGCCAATTAAAGATCATTTGGAGGCTATAGGACATCGTGATGCTTTCGAGTTTATTCTATCTCTCGCGGATTCTAACGCCTCTCTTACTGAGTGGACTGTCAAGCAAATACACTTGTTGGTACTCATGAATGATTTTGTAAATAAAGGCGTATATCGTTGTGTGCCGGTCATTATTACAGGTGCGTTGCATGAGCCTCCACAACCGCATATGGTGCCTGTTCTCATTGAACAGCTGCTCGCCGGATATGAGCGGGCGCAAAAGGACTCGTCAAAGTCCATAATAGAGGCGTCCGCAGAGTTTCACTTGCGCTTTGAGGAGATACATCCCTTCATCGACGGAAACGGGCGTACCGGACGGCTGATATTGAATTTGGAACTTATAAAGGCAGGTCTTTTGCCAATAAACATTAAATTTGCAGATAGGCGCAAATATTATGATTGCTTTGATGATTATTGTGCCCAAGGCAACTCTTCAAAGATGCTCTCTGGATTAATTGCTGAGTATGAAACTGAAGAACTACTCAAATACATTGCGATTTTAGAGCAAAAAAAATAGTTTGCAACTGTATCGTTGTTTGGATGGGGTGTATATTCAACATATTTCTCCAAGTTTATATACTACGTATTGATTGAGGCTAACACCCTCAGCTTTAGATTTTTCCATGATTTTTTTGTGGAGGCTTCGGGGCATTCGTATAGATATTTTCCCGTTGTATCCTTCCAAACTTGCTATAAATTTATTTAATTCTATGACACTTTTGTCTTTTTCTTTCTTCGCGTTTGCGAGCATAGCGAGGTCGAAATCATCTGGTTCGATTTCCGGTATCCCAGCTAGGATTTTTTCGATTTCAGTTTGCATAAAACAAGCCTCCTTCAGTATTTAATATTTGTTCGCGCGTCAATCTGCTGAACTTCAATTGTTTTTGTGTCTTTATCCAAAGTGAACAAGATGCGATAATGGTGAATTTTCACTCTGAAATGATTGCAGGTTCCCTTTAGCTTTTTTATATCTCCAGTCAAAGTCTCTAATTTTTGCAAAGCCTTGTTTAATTTGTTTCTAGTAGTTTCATCAATTGCAGCGAGATATTTTTGAGGTTGTTTTCTGAGCACAACTTGAAGTCGCAAATGGGTCACCGCCTAACAATAAAATGATAGCATATGTAATAGCATTTTGTCAACAACCAAGTTGGTATAATGAGGTGAAGAACGAGGGAATGGATTTTATGAACAGAATCATAGTGAGATCGATTATTTTGAACTTGCAAAACAGATACGAGTAGAGTTGCCCGTTTTTTGCACAATGAAATAAGTTTTTTGAGGAGGGTTTTGGAATGCAGGAAGAAAAGAACAAATCAAAGTGGAACAAGAAGAAAGTTTTAGCAGGTGTTTCGGTAGGGCTCGTTTTTTTTGTGCTTGTATATTTTGGAGTGGGATTTTATTTTTTCAGGTATGCACTGGCACGTGGGGATAAAAAAGTCGTTAAGGATAATCCTAATTTGCCAAATTCCGAGGTCACACAAGAGGACCGTGACTGGCCAAGCTCTGTGGCAAAACGCGATGAACAGATCAAATCTTTTGATGATTTGAAATTGGTTGGCACTTCATTTTTTCAACCGGAGCCAGTCAAAAAATGGGTTATTGTTGTTCACGGTTACAGTGGGAACAGATCGGTTATGCTTAGGCGTGCACGAGCTTTTCATGAAGAGGGCTTTAATGTGTTGGCGGTTGATTGCCGAGGTTATGGAGACAGCGAAGGCAAATATACGACAATGGGGTGGCTTGACCGAAAGGATATTGTTTCGTGGGTAACCAAGCTTGTGACAGATTCTCCGGAGAGTCAAATTGTGCTTTATGGGGGTTCTGCTGGTGGCGCGGCTGTTATGATGGCCGCAGGCGAAGAGCTGCCACCAAATGTAAAATGTGTGATTGAGGATTGTGGTTATAGTTCTGTTTGGGACGAGTTTTCACATCAACTTTGGGAAAAATTCCATTTACCATCTTTCCCGGTGCTTAATATGGCAAACACTGTTACAAAGATCCTTGGTGGGTTTGATTTGAAAGAAGCATCTGCAGTTGAGCAGCTTAAAAAAACAAAGGTACCGGTTATGTTTATTCACGGTAGCGAGGATAAATTCGTTTTACCTGATATGGTTCACAAAGTTTATGATGCAACACCCACAGAAAAAGAATTGTATATCGTGCCAGGTGCGAAACATAACTGTGCATTCAGAATTGACCAAGCTGAATACATGAAGCGTTGCTTAGAATTCATTAACAAATATATTTAATGTGGTGCGCGGCTGCTGCATAAACGAGGGGTAGCCTCCTGGCCAACTGGCACCTGCACGCGTTGTGCTGAACCTATCAAATGGCTTTCCCAGCGCAATTCTGCCACCTACATGGATCAGCTGGATTTGCCGTCTCCTCTGGAATTCCCGTTCTCACAACGTTTTTTCGACACAACACAAAGGTGCCCACTAGAACCAAGGGCACCGGCTACTTTGTTACACTACGACTCTGTGTTTTACCCCTTTGCTGCCTGCGTTTCAGCAAGACCAGCTTCCGCTAAAGCCTGCCTTAACGTGTTTACTACTACGTTATAACTCTTACTATAGTCTTTTATAAAGTCAATGACAACTTTCTGGATTGTGGGCAAGTTCCGTCGGCCTGCTTCGGCTGCTAGAGCCTTGGCGTTGCTGCAAATATCAGCAAGCTGCTCGCCACATTCTCTATATTTCACTAAAGCAACTGCCGCAATGAAAGCCGTTGCTGGGGTAAGTTTTAAGTTAGATCTCTCAATATACATACGTCCCGTGGCAAACGAGAACTCAAGCCACGGCGTCATAAATTCGTGAGTCAGTTCGTGCTCTGTAATTTTGTCTACGACCCCTTGTGGCCATCTGTTAATAACTTCAGTTGCTCGTGCCAAAGCAAAATGTGCGACATCTGTCGCTTCAAGCAAGTCGTTCAAAATTTTAAACTCTTTTCCCAGCTCAGAACAAGCATCGGCATGTTTTTTTGCAAGCCACTCTTTTTCTGCTTGCTGTTGTGGTGCAACGATTTCGCCGGGACCATAAAACTTTTCCAGTGGTATGCCGGCGGGCCCCAGTAGGTGTCGAACAAGATCGACGTCGCCAGCAAGGCCCGCTGTTAAGTATTCACGAAGATGATCCATCACCTCTTTGTTTGCTGGTGTCATTCTTGAGCGAATACGCTTGATGTTTCCCTGATTTACCAAGGGAATAGTGCTCGGGCACGTAAGGAAAGGAGGACTCTTTAAACCGCGGTTCGTGACAACAGGGGTCTTCAGAATGGAATTATTAAACTCGCTCAGAATTGAGTTTGTCCAGGCTGCGCTTGAGGCGCATGTCGAGTCTTGCAGGGACTCACTTACTTGCTGCACAGCGGCCAACACAGAGCTAACTCGCGATAGGGCCAAGACAGGTTGCGTTAAAATCAGAGCTTCAACAAGCTCGTTCATTTTGTATTTGCCCGCTTTGTTGTATTTGTTGAACTCAACGAGCAACTCTGCGACTAATTTCTGCGCCTTATCTGCTTGTCTAAGCAGCGGTTCTAGCAGTTCTCTTGCGTGCGCAAGATCTTTGGGGTCCATAGTGGTTCCTCCAAAAATATTTGTACCAACCACGAGGCATGCCATGTGGCTTTTAAGAATTTCCGCATAATTCCCCTGTTCCGTGTTAACGTTGTTGGTTGTGAAAAACCCACTTTTAACCTCAAGTAAGAACGTATTTATGTTGTTTACCTGCTGCGATATCGTTTCCAAGACCCGTTTGATGTCTGCCGCCTGCTTCTCGATCTCTTCACGACTCGCTAAAACAACCGGAGTGCACACTGAACTGGTTATTATTATCACAACACTAAAAAATAATGCCAGGTTTTTCTTGAATTTCATAGATTAGATCCTCTCTTTCAGAAATTTTAAACTTGGGAGCTAGAACACCTAGCCCTCTGTGCCCTTAATATTACTACAATACTTTTGGCTTGTCAAACATGTTTTTCGCGGAGATAACCAATATGACATAACAACCTTAAATTAACGTAAAATATTGATAATTTTTAGGTGCCTTGCATAAAACATAAGTTGTTTGGAGCTTTTTCACCCTTCTCTGACCTTCTCTAATGATGTAAAAAATCCGATTGTTTGCGAAATTGCGAGCGTGTGTGATATAATTGGCGCAGATATCTTTGGGGAGTGATAGTTTTTGTTTTGTAAGGCCAGTAGCATGGGCATTTTAGGAATAGACGCGTTTGAAGTTTTGGTTGAAGTAGACATTGCAAGAGGGTTACCAGTTTTCGATATCGTCGGGCTTCCCGACATGGGAGTAAAAGAATCAAGAAACCGTGTTAAGGCAAGCATAAAAAACAGTGGATTTGAATTTCCGGTTGGCAAAATAACTGTCAACCTCGCCCCAGCGGATGTTAAAAAAAACGGTTCGCTTTATGATCTTCCAATCGCACTTTCAATCCTCAAGGCTTCTGGTCAGATTAATGATTGGGATGAAGGTAGTGTGTTTTTCGGAGAGTTGTCTCTTTCGGGCGAGATCAAGTCAGTAAATGGTGTTTTGCCCATGGTTTTAAAGGCGAAAGAGATGGGACTTAAAAACGTGTTTATTCCAAAAGAAAATGCCAGAGAAGGCGCAATTGTGTCGGGAATTAACCTCTTTGCCGCAAACAACCTGCAGGAACTTGCCGACCACTTTTCGAACAAATCACCACTTGAGGCGCTGATGCAACAAAATTTTGAATATGTTGACTATAAATATGAAGTTGACCTTGCGGATGTTAAAGGGCAATTCAAGGCCAAAAGAGCAATTGAAGTTGCTGCAGCCGGTGGGCACAACATCCTGTTTATTGGTGTGCCGGGCTCGGGGAA
>BNZN01000015.1 GCA_026001145.1 Clostridia bacterium
GGAGTCTGGTCGGAGGGAAGCTTGCGAGTACCTTCACCTCTTCGCAGGGTTTGCTTCTGATGATTCCAGATATGTTTAAGATTGCCGGTGAGCTTTTGCCCGGTGTAATATATGTTGCGGCGCGAGCGATAGCAACCCATGCGCTTTCGATTTTTGGAGATCATTCTGATGTTTATGCCTGCAGATCAACAGGTTTTGCAATGCTCTGTTGCGGTAGTGTGCAAGAGGTGATGGATCTTAGTCCGATTGCGCATCTTGCGTCCGTCAGGGGACGGGTTCCATTTCTTAACTTTTTTGATGGCTTCAGGACTTCTCATGAGCTGCAAAAAATCGAAGTTTGGGAATATGAGCAGTTGCAGAAAATGTTAGATTATAAGCCCCATAAAATGTTAATATATGAGGATTTAGATAGCTTTAGAGGGCGAGCAATGACTCCGAAAAATCCAACGCTCAGAGGGGTTTCTCAAAACCCAGATGTTTTCTTCCAAAATCGGGAAGCAAGCAATCCTTACTACAACGCTTTGCCTGAAATAGTTGAAGAATACATGGCAATTATTAATCAAGAGCTTGGCCAAAATTATAGGTTGTTTAACTATTATGGTCATGGGGAAGCAGAACGTGTCATCGTTGCGATGGGGTCCGTGTGTGACACAATCGAAGAGGTCATTGATTGCCTAAATTCGAAGGGTGAGCGACTTGGCTTAGTTAAAGTAAGATTGTTCAGGCCGTTTTCGATTGCGCATTTTGTTAACAGCTTGCCAGAAAATGTAAGAGGCCTTACGGTGTTAGACCGGGCGAAGGAGCCGGGTGCGGTTTTTGAGGCTTTGCACCTCGATGTTGTTGCTGCTCTTTCCAGTTCCAAATTCCGAGATGTTGAAGTTTTTGGCGGTCGATATGGTCTGGGGTCAAAGGATACGACCCCTCAACAGATTGCGGCAGTGTTCAAAAACATGGAAATGAAGGTTGTCGGGAAAAGGCAGTTCACAATCGGGATTGACGATGATGTGACTGACATGTCTTTGGAAGATGTTGCAATCGAATTGACAGATGGAAGCATAAACTGCAAGTTTTGGGGAGTTGGTTCTGATGGAACGATTGGTGCAGCCCAAAACATCATAAAAATAATTGGCGATGCCACTGATATGCAGGTGCAGGGTTATTTTCACCACGATTCCAAAAAATCTTTGGGCTTGACCATTTCGCATCTGCGGTTTGGCAACAAACCCATAAAGTCCAGGTACCTAATAAAAAAGGCAGATTTTGTCGCCTGTCACCACACTTCATATATCACCGATGCATTCAAAGATGTGGCCGGAGATATAAAAGAGGGCGGAATCTTTTTGCTTAACACTAGCTGGTCACAAGAGGAGTTAGAAAGCAAACTTCCTGCCAGGGTTAAGAGGTGCTTGGCTTCGCACAAAATCAAGTTTTTTGTTATCGCAGCGAACAAGATTGCATCGGAGCTTGGGTTGTGGAACAAGATAAGCACAATTTTGCAGGCGGCGTTTTTCAAACTCATTGGGATTTTACCAGAAGAAAAGGCATTGGAACTCATGAAGCAAGCTGCCACGGAATCTTTTCTTAGAAAAGGAAAAGAAATTGTGGAGCTTAATCACAGAGCAATAGAACGTGGAATTTGCGAGATTAAAGAAATAAAAATCCCGGAAGATTGGGCGCGGGCTTCCGATACGGAAAGTTCCCCTGAGTTTGCAGATTTTTACAGCTGCGAGGTTTTGGAGCCAGTTAATGCTCAAGTAGGTGATGAAATTCCGGTTTACGGCTTTAAGTGTTTTGCAGACGGTGTTTTTCCGGTTGGTTACTCTAAATTAGAAAAAATTGGGTTGGCTTCGAATGTTCCGTGCTGGAACCCACAAAATTGCATTCAGTGCAACTTTTGTAGCTATGTTTGTCCGCATGCAGCAATCAGACCGGTTATCCTGAACCAAAAAGAAGCTGATGAGGCACCGGATGAGATGAAGCTGACTCAAATGAAGGGCTTGGACTATCGTTTTGGGGTTGCTGTCTCAGTTTCTGACTGCCTTGGCTGTGGGGTGTGTGTTGAAGCTTGCCCGGGCAAGATGGGGCAAAAAGCCCTCAAAATGGAGCCGCTTACAACTCAATTGGAACAGCAAAAATCCTTTTATTATGGATTGACTTTAAGTGAGAAACCGGAAGTTTTTGAAAAGTTTGAGCCTTGCAGCGTCAAAGGTAGCCAATTCAAACAACCTCTGTTGGAATTTTCCGGGGCGTGTGCCGGTTGTGGCGAGACGCCTTATGTAAAGCTGCTTACTCAGTTGTTTGGTGACCGCTTGTCTATAGCGTGCGCAACGGGTTGCTCTTCGATTTGGGGGGCATCCTTCCCTTTCATTCCATTCACAAAAAACAAAAAAGGCCAAGGTCCTGCTTGGGGCAATTCGTTGTTTGAAGATAACGCCGAATATGGCTATGGCATTTATCTTGCGCAAACTCTTAATGGTGGATCTGGGTCGGTCTGGTTGGTTGGTGGTGATGGCTGGGCTTATGATATCGGATTTGGTGGGCTGGATCACGTTATGGCAACAGGTGAAAACATTAACGCGCTTGTTTTGGATACGGAAGCATATTCAAATACTGGGGGGCAATCCTCAAAAGCTACTCAAATGGGTGCTTTTGCAAAGTTTGCTGCCGGCGGAAAGAGCTCACTCAAAAAAGATTTGGCGGCAATAATGATGAGTTATGGCCATGTTTATGTTGCTCAAATAGCTTTGGGTGCGGATTTTAATCAAGCAATCAATGCAATAACAGAGGCTGAAAGTTACGAAGGGCCATCAATAGTGATTGCGTATGCTCCTTGCATAAGTCACGGCATTAAAGCTGGGATGCAAGTTGCTCAGCTTGAAGCAAAACGTGCGGTTCAATCGGGGTATTGGCAACTGTTTAGATATGATCCGAGACGCAAATTGAAAGGTGAAAATCCATTTCAGTTAGATAGCAAAAAGCCAACCCAGTCCATCGAAGATTTTTGGTTGGGCGAAACTAGGTATTCACACCTTAAAAATGTGTTCCCAGAAAAGTGGAGCAGGTTGTTGAGCTTGGCTCAAACTGCGGCGGATGAAAAATATGAGCAATTGAAAAAATTGGCTGAACGCTGAATTTTTACTGTGTTGTCTCAAAAGGGTGATTTGAATTATTTTGTAGCAATTATTAAGGGAACACCAATTTATGCATGGGGTATATTAATATTTTTGGTTAGTCGTGGCTTATCCTTAAAGAAGGATGGCTCGGTTTCAATAAAGAAATCGATGTTGATGCCAGTAATTTTTATTGTTTGGGGATTGTGGAAAGTAGTTATAGATTTTGCATTTCCAGTACAAGCTTTAATTATCTATGTTGTTTTGGCAGCTGCCGGCACAGGGCTTGGATATTTACTTTATTCTTCAACACAAAAATTTGACCTGCGCGGTGGCATTTTTTTTCGGCTAGGGAGTTCAGTTCCATTAGTGGTTATTATGATAAATTTCATCGTAAAGTACGCGTTGAATGTATGTATAGCAATGAACCCACAGTTATTAAGTAACTTGGGATTTAACATCATATATTGCGTCATCTCGGGCTTGACGGTTGGCTTGTTTTTTGGTGGCATCTGCAATACAATCAGCAACTTAAGAAAATTAAGATAAGAAAATGTGGGACTTGTGTTATAATAAGCTTAATATGATTAATGTTAAGATGAATATAAGAAATTTAAAGTTAGCCGAGTTGACTGATTTGATGCTGAAAGCGGGTTTCCCGAAGTTCAGAGCCTGGCAGATTTATAAGTGGCTGAGTGATGTTAGTGTAGTGAGTTTCGATCAGATGACAAATCTACCGCTTGGTTTGCGAGATTTTTTGAAGCAGACGTTTAATTTAAACTCGCTAACATTGCAAAAAGTTCTGACATCACGAGATGAGAGCACAACAAAGTTTCTTTTCAAATTGCCGGATGGCAACCTGATAGAATCTGCTCTCATGAAATATAAATATGGCTATAGCGTCTGCGTTTCGACGCAGGTTGGCTGCCGGATGGGTTGTGCATTTTGTGTTTCTGGCATGAGCGGTTTTGTACGTAACCTCGAAGCTTCCGAAATTTTGGAGCAGGTGGTTTTGGCGCAAAAGTTTGCCGGGACTCGGATTGGCCGCGTGGTGTTGATGGGAATTGGCGAGCCGCTTGATAATTTTGAAAATGTGGCCAGATTCAGTGAACTTGTTTCCAGCCCAGAAGGTTTAAACATTGGGCAACGAAACATTACGCTTTCAACTGCTGGTCTTGTGGAAAGAATTTATGATTTGATGCGTCTTAAGTTCCAGATAACTCTTTCGATTTCGTTACATGCCCCAAATGATGCGCTTCGAAGTAAACTTATGCCTGTAAACAAAACTTGGGATCTTTTGCAATTGATAGCAGCGTGCAGGGAATATTTTGAGGCGACACACCGGAGAGTTTCATTTGAATATATTATGTTATCTGGTGTCAATGATGGTTTGAAGTGTGCCGCTGAATTAAAAAAGTTGCTCGCAGGATTCCCGGCGCATGTAAATTTAATTCCTGCAAACAGTGGCCGAAGGGGTTTTAAAGCGTCTGATCCGCAGACAATCAAAATGTTCCAAAAGCACCTGGAAGATTTGGGTGTTCAGGTGACTTTAAGAAGGGCATTGGGTTCAGATATAAGTGCTGCATGTGGGCAGATGCGATGCATTGTTCAAGGGGGAAAATATGGTGGGTTTGAATGAAGGTGTGGCCATGTTTATTGTTTATGGTGAAACGAATATAGGTAAGAAGCGTCTTATCAATCAGGATGCGTTTGCTTTTGGTGAACAGAATGAAAAAACCTGGATTGTTGTTTGTGATGGCCTGGGGGGAGAAAATGCAGGTGAAGTTGCAAGCAAAACGGCTGTTGACTGCGTCAGTGGTTTTATGAAGGAACATCTTGCTTCGAATTTGGAGCACATGGAGATAAAAAAAACCGTAATCGAATCAGTGAAAAGTGCTAATGAAGCTGTTTTGAAGAAGGCAAGTGAAGACGAAAAGTTTTCCGGAATGAGCACTACAATTGTTAGCCTGATTTTTTTTGATGGTCTGTTACACATTGCCAATGTGGGTGATAGCAGGGCATATTGCGTTTCAAATGGTGTTATTGAGCAGCTTACAAAAGATCATTCGGTTGTGCAGGTTTTGATCGATAGTGGTAAGATTTCAAAAAAAGAAGCAAAAAAACATCCAAGCAAAAACTGTTTAATTAAAGTTCTTGGCTTAGATCCAGATGTGGAGCCGAGTTACGCCTGTCGGCAGATGTCCAAAGAAGATAAGATTCTTGTGTGTACTGATGGGTTGCATGATCGTGTTGCCAAGAAAGAGATAGTTTCTGTTTTAGAAGAATTTGGTCTTAAAGAATCGGTGAATGAACTCATAGATGTCGCTCTTAGACACGGCGGAGCCGACAATATTACAGTGGTACTTATGGGCGAATGAATGCATTCTAAAAGGGGTATGTTGAGGCCATGGATAAGTACATAGGGAAAGAGCTAAACAGTAGATATTTGATCGGGGAGCTTATTGGGGTCGGTGGCATGTCAAACGTCTATAAGGCCGTCGATAAGATCACCAACAGGGTTGTTGCAATAAAAATATTGCGTGATGAATATCTGACTGATCCTGAATTCCTCAGAAGGTTCAAAAATGAATCTAAGGCTATTGCTGCGCTTTCCAGTCCCAATATTGTTAATGTTTTTGATGTTAGCTTTAACGAAACAAGTCAATGGATTGTGATGGAATATATCGATGGAATAACCCTTAAGGAATATATCACGAAGAAAAAAGTTTTGAACTGGCAAGAAGCCGTCTATGTCGCCATTCAGGTTTTAAAGGCGTTGCAACATGCACATGATAAGGGTGTTGTGCACCGGGATATAAAACCTCAAAACATTATGTTACTCAAAGAGGGCACGGTTAAGGTCATGGATTTTGGGATAGCAAGGTTTGCAAGAAATGATATGCGGACTATGACGGGCAGGGCTATCGGGTCGGTCCACTATATCAGCCCAGAACAGGCAAAAGGTGGCCAACTTGACGGGAAAACCGACATCTATTCCGTTGGTGTGATGCTTTTCGAGATGGTAACAGGTAGGCTGCCATTCGAAGCTGATAATCCCGTGTCGGTGGCGCTAAAGCAGATACAATCACAACCGATGCGCCCACGGCAGAT
Organism: Clostridia bacterium; assembly: GCA_026001145.1. Taxonomy (GTDB): domain Bacteria; phylum Bacillota; class Clostridia; order Oscillospirales; family Ruminococcaceae; genus BNZN01. Next base: position 6,222 of record BNZN01000015.1, read on the forward strand.
TAACAGTTTGTTGCCACTGGGCTTGGAACAGATTATAATGAATGCGTTGCAAAAAGATCAAAATGGCAGATATCAATCGGCGGCAGAAATGTTAAATGCGTTAATGATTCTTAAGCAAAACCCTTCCAAGACCTTTTCATATGCTTCAAGACGCAATTCGTCTTTGCTTGATGCAAAGTTGGATGCACACGAGCATTCAAATAACTCAGCCGGCAAGAAATCAAATTCATTGCCAAACAGAAACGAAGAACCTCCCCAAAAATCTTGGGTTAAGTCGCTCATGGTAATATCTTTGATATTTTGTTTTATGACAGTTGCGATTGTTCTTGGTGCGCTGGCCATAAGTGGGCTGTTCTCGCCGGCGCCGGATATTAAGGTTCCTGACCTGCTTGGTGAGAACTATGAGGCCGTCAAGGCTTCAGATGAATATTCAAAGTTCACCATAAATCTGGAAACAACGGCATTTAATGAGAGATATGCCGAGGGGGAGATCTGTGAGCAAGATCCAAAGGCAGGAAGACTTATGAAAGAACCGGTAACCATCACGGTAAGAGTTAGTCGTGGTCAACAAAAAGAAAAGATGCCTAATGTGGTGGGGAGGGAATCTGGCAGCGCTCTTGCAGAACTTAAAAATCTGGGTCTTAATCCAAAAGAGCTTCGGAATTTTTCCGATGGCGTTGAAAAAGATACTGTTATCAGGACTATCCCGCAAGCTGACGAGGAGGTGCTGCTTGGCTGCGAAGTCTCAGTCTTTGTTAGCAACGGCCCAGAAAACAAGAAGGTGAAAGTCCCCGATCTTCTCAGCCGAAGTCTCGAAAGCGCCGAGGAGTTGTTGAAAGAAAGGAAGTTGCAGCTGGGCAGCCATCCCCCAGTAAATAGCGACAAACCAAAGGGAACTGTTGTGAGGCAGGACCCGCCCAAAGATGTTGAAGCTGAAATCAACGATTTTATCAACGTGAATATAAGTTCTGGTGTTTCTGATGACAAAAAGTATACCCTTAAAGTTCGTTTGCCAAAGATGAATGAGGTTGTTAGGCTTTCTGCGTCGATGGAGGGGGAAATTTTCGAAAAAGAAGATGCATTTGACATGACGGAGTCAAATCGGTGGACAGTGCAACCGTTTAGCAAAGGGGTGCATAATGTGCAGATTATGATAAACGGAACACTTTGCTATGAGTATGAAGTTGATTTTGACAAACAAACAAAGCGCCTTGTGGAGAATAACTCTTCTGCATTTGAAGAAGTTGCTGAAGAACAAGAGTTTTTTTGAGTGTCAACAAGGTAGAATTGCAAGAATTTAATTTTTCGAGAATCAAGCCGATAACTAGTATATAGTAGAGTAAGATTGTGAGGGGGGGGGTTGTTGTGAACGTAGGAATCAGACCAAATCTTCCGTCGATTCCGGCAAACGTGTTGGATAAAAACAAAGGCGCCGGGGATACAAAAAGGACTGAATCAGGGATTCTCGATGCCGACAGGGCCGTGATAGTCGAGTTTTCCGGTGAGTATCAAGAGTTTTCTGAAAACGTCAGAGGACTAAAAGAGAAAATCAAAAAGTATATCAATCAGCCTGCAAATAAAAAGAAGCTGAAACTTTTCAAGGAGAAGATTGAAACTGGGCTATATTTTGTTGATTGCAGAGAATTGGCGAGCGATATGCTTAACCTGGCGTGAAGAGAGGGGTTTTGCTGGCTGTGGAAAGGCTGTTGAAACTGATCCAGGATATGACGGTTTTATATGAGGATTTTGCTAAATTTCAAGAAGAAAAAAAAACAGTGTTAACTTTTTTGCAGAGTGATCGCTTCGAGGAAATTACTCGTGAGGAACAGCCGTTTGTTTTGAAGGTAAGGGGCTTTGACCAAAAGCGCAAAGCTCTTACTAAAGATCTGGGATTTGGCGATGCTACCCTTGGGACCGTGGTAAATGACATTAAGTTTGCAAATGACGCTGAAGAGTCAGCGATAAAAGAGGAATATGCGAAGTTGAAAGAAGCTGTTTCGAAGTTCACTGATGTGTTGGGAAAAAACGCCGAGATGGCAGATAAATATATGGAGTGTTTTACTGACGAATATGGGGAACATTTTGGGGCAAGCTTAGAAAACAGAAGCGGCGAAAATATTGACGTAATTTCATGAAATGATGGGATGAGGTGGAATGATATGCCAAATAATGGTATGCTGCGTGTGGCATCTGATCGCGGGTTGGACGGTTACGGGTCGAATGCGTTGTGCAAGTTAGGTTTTAGTGGCAAAGCGATGCAAGCTGGGATGGCCAGCGCGGCAGAAAATGGTTCGAATATGAACACTGAAGGCTATTCCAGGCGTTATCTGAGTCTGACGTCGGATTCTGTGAGGGGCGTTAAGGCTAGACTGCTTAGGGCGAGTGATCCCTTTGCTGTTGCTGCCATTCGTGATGACAGTTCTCTGCTGGAATATGATAAGTCGGTTCATGAGACTCTCTCGATTTTGGAGCAAAAGATTGTCAACCAAACAGATCCATTGGACAATGATCCAATCGGAGCGATACGAACAAATACGATAGGTGGCGCTTTAGATGGCCTTAAGGCGGCGTTGAGCAATCTTCAAACCATGCCGAACGACGTAGGCATGAAGACGGCAGTGCGTGAGGCGGCACAAAAGTTGGTTAGTGCCGTCAAGCAAACATACGCTTTTGTTGTCGAAGCTGAAAATAGGCTAAAGGAAAACGTGAAGAACAAGGTTGAGAGAATCAATGAACTTTTGAAGACTATTGGCGAGTTGAATCGCGATATAGCGAGAAGCGAAGGTTCCGGAGGGCGTTTGCACAGTTTGGAAGATCGGAGGGACGTGGCGCTGAAGGAGCTTTCCGGTTATATCCCAATAGACGTGCAGCACAAGACCGTTGAGGTTAACGGGTTTCAGATGCGCGTGTGCGAGGTTTTTCTCAAAGGAGAAAGAGGATTGTCGCAACCTGGTATACCGGCGGGTGGCGCTGATCCGCTCGTGGTGGATGGGAATCGCATGCTTGTCAATCGCAAGGGCGAAACGATGACCTTTTTCTGTGAGGATGTGGCAGGAGGGGCTCGACGCGTTGAAGCTCTGGCGATTGGTGTTCAGGATGTTGCTGGTGGTGGCAACAGAATTGGGCGACCTGGTGGGCAGTATGGGCTGGTTGGTCCGGCGGCTGGGCTGGCCGCTTTCACGAACTTTTTGCAGCGGAATAGCAACTTGGGCGGTAGTTTGGTGGCGGATTTGAACCTGCTGAGAGGACAAATTGCTGGCGATGCTCTTAAGACGGCCCCATACCGTTGCATTCCAGAATACAAGACGTTGTTGAATCAACTTGTCAACGGCACCGCTGGCGGTGGTGTCAACGGACTTGTTCACGAGTTTAACACGGCAAACATCGCGGCCGCGACTGCCGCCGCGGCGGGAGGGCCGCCTCCGCCGCCTGTGGACCTTTTTGTTGGTGCAGCCCTTCCCAATTTCGACTTTAACATCAATCCCTTGTGGGCCCAAAACGTAAACTTGCTGTCGTCGAATGATGCCAGAGCTTTGTTTGTTGCAACAGAGGCGCCGACGGCCATCAGATTCGGTGGCAATGCGGGGCCGCAGATGACTTTCACCGGTTTCTACAACAGGATGGCGGACGAACTTGGTCGGCATGTGCGCACAGCGAAAAATGACCAGAAGGTTCACGACGACAAACTAGAGGCCGACAAAAACCGGCGAGATGAAGCTTCGAGCGTTGATATGGACGACGAATATGAGGACATGGCGAAGTACCAAGCTGTGAATGATTTTATACATGAGGCCCGCAGAGTGATGCTTTATATATTGTTCGCTTTGTCGGCTGCTCTGATGAGAGATTCGGTGCGGTAAAAACAAAGATGAGTATAAGGAGTGGTTAAAGTGGCAACCAGTAATATTGGAAGAGTTACGAGTTCGATGAGTCTTCGACATGCGCAGAAGAGCCGTGGTGACATAGCTACCCTCTTGGCAGAGCACAGGCGAAAAGCTGCTTCCGGCATCAGTGTGGGACTGCCGAGTGACGATCCTGTTGCTTGGTTGGAAGCGGCAAATTGCCGTGCCGATCATCTGAAGTTCGCGTTACAGCAGAAAAGTATCAATGAACAAAAACGCTACTTGGAGACTGCACAGTACGCGCTGGACCAAATCGACGGTGCGCTTCAGGAAGTGACTGCAGCAGGTGTTCTGGCAGGTCGTATTGTGGTGACCTCACAGGACTTTGCTGCCCTAAGGGTGAGTGTCCGTGCTGCCAAAGAAAAAATTTTGACCAACTTGAATGCAGAGAGCGGCGGTGTCTATGTTTTTAGCGGAGGGAATCGGCAGGATAAACCTTTCGCAGAACGTGATGTCGTTGTTGATGGTGCAGCGCCTGATGGTGTGCTGAACCTTAAATATCACGGCCAGCAAATGCATGTGGTCACAGCTGCGAACCTTCAGACAGCCGATGCGCTTCACGCTGTGACGCAACAGACGGAGTCGTTAAAAGTTGGTCTGCTCGGACAAGAAGTTGATGTTGCTGTCAGAGGCGCAGAAATTTGTGGCAATGAAGCATTTAATTATCGGACCGGAGCTCATGTCGCAGGAGGGGCGGGGCCGTTTGCCGCTAACACTATCTCCGGTGATTGCTATTCTGTGCTGGGCAAGATTGAGGCGCTTTTGGGTCAGTTACAAGGTGCGCCGCAGAATCAGCCAGATTTAGATGATTTGGGCAGATGCATGGTCAAAGTCGAGGACATAAGGCAGAAAAATGTGATGGTGGCCAGCGCGCATGTTTGGAGTTTGCAAAAAACGCTTGACGATTATGCAGAGGCGATAGAAAACAATCTGGGTGAGACAAGAGGCCGCCATAATGACCTTGTTTCGTGGAAGGAAGACGAGGGCACGTCTGAAATCGCTGCGCTTACCGTTCAGGAACGTGTGAATGATGAAGTTCTGCTGCAGATTTTGAGCAGAGCGTCTCACGGACCCGAATACTTGAGGGCTACCAAAGGCATCCTGTAGTTTGTTACAAAATGTTTTAACGTAATGTTGGTTCGTTTGGCGGCTTGTGTTGGCGGGACGAATCTGAGATAAAGGAGGAGTTATTGTGGCAAGTAGCGTAAGTCGTTTGCGTTCGCATTCCGAAAATTTTAATAAGTTCCAGAAGGGAGATTATACCCTGGAAGATTATGTCAGGTGCGGTATGAGCCGCGACCATGCGAAATATGAGAAAACCGAGAGAGCCTTGAAAATTGCGGCGAGGAAAATGGATGGCTATAAAAAGTTTGCCGCAGATTTAAAACTATTTACGGGTGTGGGAAATGAAATCACTTTTGGCGATAATGCGAATGATTTTTCCGTTGTTAAGTCGTCGGATCCAGCAAGTGTTGAATATATCGGAGGAAATGACGCTGTTGCGTCGCTGCTCACGATAGATGTGGCGCAGGTTGCGCGTACGCCGCGTTTGGTGATTCCGCTTGGCGATGGCGTGGGTCCCGGCCAACAGCGCACGCAGTTACAGATCAATGAACTGTTACAGAGCCTTGCGATAACGCCGAACAATGTTCTTGATGCTGCTGCCTTCGCGCCTGCGCAACAGGTTTGGAATGCGCCGAATCTGCCAGATGGCGGGTGCTCGGTAAACGATTTGGTTGAATCGATAAATCGCACATGTCCCCTCCCGCTGAAGGCTGCTGTTTTTAATGAAGTGAACCCTCATACAGGAGTGGTGTCATGGTCTCTAGTTATTGTTCCTAATGATTTATCAGAAAATCAACGATTGAGTGTGCGGAAAGCCACTGCGGGTGGTGGTGTTACGTATGACGGAGCGGATTGGGCGCAACGAGCGTCGCAGGCCCGCTACAGTTATCAGCTGAACGGCGCCGCCGGTTGGTCTGACGCGATTACTCAAACGTCCAACACGGTGACCATCGGTGGTGCGCGCTTTATGCTGCGTCGTCCGACGGTAGATGCCGCCGTACCTCACAGGAATGCTGTTACTTTTCGTCGTGAAGCGAGTGCAGATAAGACGGTTGCGGAAATCCTAAGGTTTGTTGACAATTTTAATGGTGTGCTTAAAAGTGCTAATGATTCGGTTTCCGAAAAACCAGACTCTAGGGCAAGGTTGCCATTCGACTTGCATTCGCAGAATGCGTCCCGTAAGGAAAGAAAAGAGCGGGAAGAAATGGAAGAGAGGGTCAGTCGCGGCGCGTTCGCAAAAGAGCGAGAACCGAAGAAGTTCCTGACTGACGTGTACTTCACTTGCAAGGGTGCAAATCTTGAGTTGTATGGGCTCAAATTAGAAGACAAAAACGGTTTTGCATCCAAATTAGTAATTACAGACGAGAAAAAACTTGCAGCCGCTTTGAAAGACGGTTTGCCGGGTGTCAACGGCCGTGGGGTGGTGACAGCGGCAGAAGTTCGCAGACAGCTTGTTGGAGTTGCTGCACGTCCTGCTGCGCCGAATGCTTTCCGCGGTGGTGTGTTCACCCAGCTGCTCAAGTTGGGGTCAGGTGCGGCAGAGGCATTTGATGGCAGATTTCTCGCGGTGTCGAGGGATTATGACATGTTAGCATATCACCAAAACGTAGAACGTGAGCGTCTTACAGGAAAAGAAGGGCGCCTTGCGAAGAAATATAACGCGAGCAAAGTTCTGGCAGCTAAAATTGAAAGGCAGCTTGTTTATGCGGCTCGGAACAGGTCGGTATTGCTTGGTCAGAACGACCGTGACGGAGGGTTTTGACTGGCTTTGAGTGAGAAATGTTTTCTTGCTTATTTGTTTTGCGTGATATAATGTGAATGTCAGGTTTTCGGGTGTCATTCGTGGAAATAACAAATACAGCTTTTTGAGTGGCTTAGGGTTGGCGCAATTCGACTTTGAATTGCGCCTGCTGTTTAGTTCTGGAGTGGAATGCATGGGAGAGGGGTTAGATGACGTATTCGGATAACATAAGAAAATATAAGCAGAATGAACTGGCGTTGAGTTCGCCAGAGGAAGCTTACATCAAAATGTTTGATTTTGCTGTAAGCAATCTGAAAAGAGCTGCGACTTCATTGGAGGAAAAAGATGATAAGGGGTTTTGTAATTCAATTGGCGCAGCATACAAAATGTGGGGAATACTTGTTGACGCGTTTGGTGCTATCACTAATACGGATGACAAAAAAATCAAGGAATTTGAGGTTATTTATGCTTCTATCGAAAGAAAGATTGCTCAGATTTTAAAAGACAAAGATTATGAAACGCTGCAGATAATTATTAGAACAACAGAAAGCATTGAAGATATGTGGCTAAAGTTGCTTGAAAATGGGGGTAGTTTTTATGGACGATGAGGTGCGTTTTTTGAAATTGTTAGAAAATAGAACGGCTGAAGCGGATAAATTACTTATAATCAACAGTAAAATACAAGATTTGTTAGAAAGCTCGCAGGTAGAGGCAACGTACCCACTTTTGGATATTAGCGAGCAATGTTTTGAAGAGCTGCAACTTATAGATAGAAAAATTTCGGAGTTAAGTCACAAAAGTGATGCCAGAAACATTAGCAGGATAAAAAAGATTTTGGCGATGAATGAACCGGACAATTTGACATCCGAAGAGCAAAAAATGATGTCGGCAATGAAAACTTTTGCAGGTCTCATGGAGAAGATTATGGAAAAAAACATAATAATCAAAGAAATTTTCTTGAAGGAACAGCAGACAACGCTGAGCGAAATTAAGTCGATCAGGTCCCAAAAGGCCAAATTACTTCACAGCAAAAAGTTCCTTGATTCCATGGGGCTTGAGGAACCAAATCAATGGGAAATTGAATCGTAAAACTTGAATGTGCAATTAGAAAAAGGGGATTTTAAAGCTTGAAGAAAAAAGTAGTGTTGACCGACGAAGGGTTTAAAAAGCTTGAAAAAGAGCTCGAAGAGTTAAAAACCGTTAGAAGAAAAGAAATATCAGAAAAGATCAAAACGGCACTTTCTTTTGGCGATCTTTCTGAAAACAGTGAATACGACGAGGCCAAAAACGAGCAGGCGATGGTCGAATCCAGAATTGTGCAACTTGAAGCAATGCTCAAGAATGTCCAGATTTTGGAAGAAAGTGATATTTCTATTGATTCGGTTTCGGTCGGAGTTGGCGTAACGATAGAAAACCTGGAGCAGAAAGACGAAGTAACATACCACATTGTCAGCACAACCGAAGTGGATCCGTTTAACTTTAAAATATCAGATGACTCTCCTATCGGGAAGGCGCTCATGTCACACAAAGTGGGAGACAAGGTAGTTGCGGAAACCCCGTCTGGCCACGTTAAATTCAAGATTCTAAAAATTTTCAAGTGAGTTTGGGCAGAGGCATGCCGCATAAGAACCGCTTGTAAGAGAGTCAGTGAGGGGAAATCGTAATTCCTCTTGCTGGGTTTTTCTTTTCGCGCCGCTTTGCACCGTTCCACATTTTGTGCATAAACTAAAAAATTCAAAAATATTTTGCGATAACTTAAGATTATTATACGAAGTTAATATTTTTGTCGAATTTGTTGAAAAAGAGGTTGATATTTCAAATAGCCCGTAGTACAATGGTGTTTGTGAGGGTCAGATGGTTTGGTTCCAAATTTAGAAATGAGGTGCTTTTATGAAAACTTTCAAGAAAAAATTGCAAAAAGTTCTGTGCGTAACTCTCTCGGTAACAAGTATCTCTTTGGTGATTGTGCCTGTCTCTTCTGCCGTTGGAAATGACGACAAGCAGATTACATTACAAGCAGACGGATTAACAGCTGTTGTGATTTCAAAATCGGGCGCGCATTGGCAAAACACCGACGGAGACGCACAACATTTTTTTTCGTGTGACTTTGCGGTTCAATAGCTTCAAAAATTGAATTCCACGAGGCCAAATGGCAGCTGCAAGATTGTCCCTGTCGTTTGGTCGCTTGCGGATAGCGAAGCCGAAAATGAACTAGTGTTGGGCCTAGTGCCGCGGAACATGTCGACACAGCAGGCTGTTGAGGTCGTCTGCCACGAGCGGATTGCTGCATATTTAGCAGAAGGATACGTGCCGGCAAGGGTTTCTTGGCAAGAACATGGCACACTCACGCGAGCTCCAATAATAAGATTGGTTCTTTGCAAGCCAGTGCTGGCTCCGGAACACCACAATGACAAAGGCGCTCCACCGTATGCGGTTTCCAACGGCCTCATAGGAATGAATCGGGATTTGCTTTGTAAATCATTGTTTCTGTTGGACTCAGAAGAAGCGTTACGTCGCTTGGTTGGCTGTGCTCAAGTGATTTACGGTTGGTCAAAAACAAGAGTCTTTACTCATTTCATACGTGAACGAGAGAAAAAGTGTAGACCCTTGAATGAGCTTTTTGAGCCGTGCCACGACCTCGTTTTGGTTTGTTCTGAATTGTTGCGGGAACAAAAAGACGTAACGCCTGCGGTAGACAGGCTAATAAGGCGTTTGTCAACGGCACAAAGATTGGCGTATTCTCTTCTTTTTGGCTCTGCTGCTGCCTGGAAGATATTACCGAAAAGCGCAAATCAACAAGGACCAGAAGCAATTCCTGCTATGATAGAACAAACCAAAGAGATTTACAAACAGTGTATCCGGTGTCTGAAACAAAGACCGAAAAAGGCCGGCCAACTGGATGTTCACGATGCTTCGCTGGCAGAAATCGAAAATGCTGTAGAAGCGGCTCTGGATCGCGGTCGAAACTATTTACCGTGTTGTTTCGCTAGTGATACGCTTGAACCATGTGCTCACCTTTATAGATATGTGGTGCAAGAGAGCCTCTTGTATCTATGCGCATTGCAGAGACAACTTGCCGCCGCGCAGGGATTAGCGGAATAAATGACGAAACTTGCCGGTGACTGATGACAGCTATTAGGAACAAATGTGAAAGCACAAGAAAGAGAGGCTGCCGAGGAGGTGGTCTCTCGGCAATTTCGCGCAAATACAACAAAATGGGTCAGGACTAGAATGGCGCAAGAAAGTGTGGTACAATTTAGTCATGGCTAGAAAAAGTAAATGGGGAGGAGCCTGGGGATTGAAAAGAAAATTGGGATCAAAACTTTATATTGCATTGTTCTTGTTGTTTATGTATCTCCCGATACTAGTTCTGATCGCGTTTTCTTTCAACGAATCCAGAAGCAGATCACACTGGACAGGTTTTACATTTGCATGGTATAATAAGCTGTTCCATAACCAGGAGATTTGGAGTGCGGTTTTAAACACACTGATTATTGCGATAATTGCTTCAATTGTTGCGACTGCGATTGGAACAGTTTCTGCGGTTGGCGTGCATTTCTTGGGCAAAAGATTCAAGCGCATAATGATTCTTTTAACCAACCTGCCAATCGTTAACCCAGAAATCGTCACCGGGGTTTCTCTCATGCTCATGTTTACATTCTTAAGGGTAGAAATGGGATTTAAAACGTTAATTTTGGCACATGTATCCTTTAACGTGCCCTATATAATCTTTAACGTTTTGCCCAAACTTAAGCAGATGGATAAACATCTGTGTGACGCTGCCATGGATCTCGGTTGTAATTGGGTTCAGGTGTTCTTTAAGGTTATTCTGCCAGAAATCTCTCCGGGGGTCATGGCCGGCTTCTTGATGGCGATTGCGTTTTCACTGGATGATTTTGTGGTCAGCTATTTCACGAGTGGTCCGCCTTATTTAAAGACGTACTTTCTAGCAATGTTTTTAGGGATGGTTCTAACCCTTCTTTTGGAACAATTTGGGCTTGAGAAAGCCTTTTGATCTTTTCTTCTTCGGTTTCTTTGCTCTCGCTCTTTTGCTCCGACTGAGCCTGCACTCTGGCATCTTCTTTAACAGCTACTTTTCCAAAGCCGGTTGCCCCTATTTCTTTAACATAATTCTCGGCCCGCTTTTTTGCTTCTTCTTTTGTGTCTATGTCTTTTTTTGTCCCTGCTTCTTTGGTCTCTTCTTTAGCGTCTTTTGTCCCTTTAGTATCATCATATGCAATCCCGAACACACGAACTTTTACATACTTGCTGTCAAAACCCTTTTTAAGTTCAGCATCTGAAAGCTTTTCTGTTCCTTTCTCACCGTAAAGAGATTTAAAAATGGCATTGCGTTTATAAGAGTTTTGCATAGAAGCCAAGTCCGCTTCGCCTTGTTTTTTTGCTTCAGCTGCTTTTTCTGCCTCCCGCGCGGTTTGCTTCCCTTTCGCTTTGGCTTCAGCCGCCGCTTTTTCTGCTTCTTCCATCTGCTTTTTCTGCTGGTCTAAATCAGCTTGGTCTTCTTTCGGCAACGTTAATTTCTTTTCAGCAAACATCGCTTCCACAGCTGCAAAACGATACACTTTATCTTTTGATGCTTCCGCAATCATACTTTCGACTGTTTTTCCATCCACATTTATATCACAAATTTTCCCCATGTTGCCCATAGCTTTTTGGAATTGCTCTATAACCGCCTTATCTGTCATTTTTGTCTTTTCAATTTCTCCAAATACGTGATTAAACGCCTGATGTTGCAGACCCTTATAAACTTCAGCGGATATCTTTTCTCCACCATATGATGCGACATTATCTGCACTTGGCCAAAAATAATACCCAACACCAGCGCCAACTCCAACCAAAAGAACCAACAACACTGCGTACTTTACCGCAGCTTTTTTAAAGATTTCCATAAAGAAAAAACCTCCCTTAATAATTTTAAATAACCTTTTAGTAACCTCAATAATAA